>CAZYHJ010000134.1:0-6704 GCA_964646645.1 uncultured Saprospiraceae bacterium
GCCTTCTTCATCTGCTCGTACAGCTTGCCCCGGTAGTAGCTTGTTTGCTCCGGCGGGTTTCAGGCGTCAATGTAAGACCGCATTAAATGAAAAAGAAGGGAAAAGCGAGGGTAAGTCTTTTGCTGTCTTTATCTGATCTGGTGGCGGAAAATCTCTTGTGTGTCAGTGTAGCGTCAAGCAGTCTGAAAAGGGCATTATTTCCCGCAATACGGGCAAGTCTCGAACCTTCGCGCAATGCGTGATTGCCAGACCTTCGGCCCGCCTGGCTGAAAGTCTCGAAGCTCCCTGACATATCCAAAAGGCAGGGCCCCGCCACATGTTTGGCAATTAAACCAGGTCACGGTTTCATAGGCTCCGGTGAAATATTCCTGGAATTCATCAAACCACCTGATCGGCCCGGCATACTCCGGATCTGGTTTACGCTCTCCGAAATATCCGCGATAGACTGCCCAGACCGCGCGTCGATAACTGACAAAGGCTTTGAGTAAGGGATGATCAAAGGGTCCATCCTGGAATAAGCATATCAGCTCTGCCCTGGTCGCATCGGACATTGAAGCCGCGATAAGATCCGCCCGCCGGCGCTCTTCATCGCTCGGTCCCTCGTCGATCGGATCCGGATCGGGAATAGTGGCGGCCATAGCCTCAAGCCGTTCCAGTCGTGTCTTCATTCCGCCCCCGTCGCAATCTCAGCCAGCTCAACGAATGTCTTTTGCCGCCCGCATTTGGCGCAAGGTGCAAAGAACCCTTCGAGGATCTGATCATCATCACCCTGGGCCTCGGCTGATCGGTCACATTCCGGGCAAGCTATGATATTCAACTTGTTTTCGATCTGGTCAATTCTGGTGTCAAAATTCATCGCCGTATACCTCTCGATGTTGTGGTCTGTAATCGTTGCTCGATCGCTGCAACGCGGCCCTCAATCTCGATCGATTCTCGAAGCCTCAATAGCAGCTCAAGCGTTGCTTTCGCAGCGCTCACCCGGCTTGAAGGGTTTGCGGCCTGATCGGTCATAACCTGGTTGAGCGTTTCGATTGCCGTACTGGCGGATGATTCAAGGGCAATCAGCGCACTCTCAAGAAGTCTTGACCTGGCGTCACGATAGGCCGCTGAAAATTCAGGCTCATTCAGCCAGCGAAACAAGGTCGCTCGGCCAATGCCGGCGGCCTTTGCGGCCTGGTCAATTCGCGGCTCACGAAGCAGGCACTCGATCGCCTTGATCTTTTTTTCCGTCAGCTCTGGTTTTTTTGTCTCACTGAGTTTCAAAATGTCTCAAAAGAGGGAAGCCGACCAGCCAGGAGTTTACGGCCGGCTCTCCCTCTGAGAGGCTCTCAGGCTCTTTTAGCCTGCCTGGCCTCGTCTCGTTCATGAAGCCCTGCGATTCTCTGAAGGCCATCACTACGGCGCTCTATCGCGTCGAGCCCGGCGGCATATGCGCTTCTTTGCTCGGGCTTCGCCTGACTTGCCCGGTCTACCCAGGTAGAGAGGCTGCTTTCAATATCCTCAAAGGTCCCGCGTAAATGCGGGTGATATTCCCTGACCGATTCCCGATAGCCCTTGATCGTTTGATCGACTTCGAGTATTGCCGTTGAATCAAGCCCAGCCTGGCTTCTTAAATGACTCCGAAGAATCGGAAGAGCACTTTTCAGTCCAGCGGTAATTTCATCGATCGAATATTCTTTAGCCATTGGCTTTCATCCTCCTCGTATGTTCCTGCCGGTGTGATGCGACCGCGTGATGCAGCTTCTCGGCCTCACGGGTCAGAGACGTGCGGTTATGCTCGATCTGCCGGCGTTGCGCCTGTGCGGCCTCAAGGCGCTTCTGTGCTTCGAGGAATGCTTCCTCGGCTTCGCCCTCGGCAACGATCGCGGCGTCTTCGAGCCCGGCCATTGGCTTGAGGCGCTCATCAACTTGCCGGGCTTCGAGTTTCAGGATCTCTTCTTCAGCCCTGAAAATGAGGATATCCAATTCCTCTTGCCTGGCTATCAGGTCTTTTTTGGTACTCAAAGCGGCCTGGATACCATCCGCCGGTCCATGGAGTGCCTGTCGATCGGCGCCCTTGATCCGCTCGGGCAGTTGCTCGAACTCATCCCGATACTGGGCCAATGTCGCCTGCAAGCCTTCAACTTCCTGTCTTAATCGGTCCAATGATTCACTCATTTTACTCTCCCTTGTTTTTGGTCTATGTCCTATGGTCTATCGGCCCCGATCGCTTGACCAGCGCCCATTCTGGCGAAACTACGGCCATCCTATGCCGCCTGATCGCGGGCGTGATTTGCATCGAGTGCCCTCAAATACCTGACCAGCGCTTTTTCATCGCAAGCGAAAAACGCGTCCCTCAAATAGCCTGGCAATGCTCCGAGATTTCGGACCATGAGCGCTCCCGCGGGGGTGAACTCAAAATGCGCCCCGCCCTCGATCATCTCTTTGACCAGTCCAGGAATATCGATCTGTCCATTGCTCCGTTTCATAACCGTCACTCCACAAATGAAAACGCCCAGGCAATGTGGGAGTTGCCTGGGCGTTTGGTTTCGGCTCCTCAAGATTGCGGCGGCCGAAGGTTAATTCGTGCATCCCACAATGCAGGATCATTGTATCCCCGTTTAAATATTTATTTTTGAAGGGGGTAAAACGGGGGTTTGCTTAACTGCTCATTACATCGATGGAAGGTGATAAATTATTGTGGCTTCAATAGTAAGACTTGATCGGCTTCAATGGGTGGTGGTCAATAGTGTGTCAGGTGGTAAAAAAGTAGCGCAGACTGCGCAGCATGCGCTGCTTTTTTCATCATTTATTTTTTTTCGAAAATTCAAAAAAAGGGGGGCCCATGGGCCCCTATTGCCGCTTTTTCACTCGATCGGGTCAGGGGGTCATCACTTTAAATTTCAAAAAAGGGGCGATGCGTTGCGGCATCGCCCGCTCTGTCTTCGGCCTATGCTATCCCCTGCCCTATCGTCTAAAAATCGATCTACGGTCAACCTCGCATGAAATTTCGGGGGTTCTAGTGCACGGTCCCGCTGATATTCTCGAATTCGAATGCCGCTTGTTTCTCTGCCGTCTCTCGGGTCTGTTTGCCGGCATCCTCGCGGATCGCGGTTCTATCGGTCAGGGAAAGCTGATCGGCCGTGCTCAGTGCCCCGGCGTTCGAGTACCAGACGCCACAAGCGGCGCAAACGAAGAGCGAACCTCGGGCCAGCAGCTCGCCACCCGTGCAATTATCCATGAGGCATTCCGCCGGCGGATTCTCGATATTGAACCTGACAGGGACCGGACGGACGATCGATCCGGCCCGGAAGGTGGCCAGGATCTCGAGAATTTCCGGCTTACGCTCGACGATGACCGATTTTAATTCTGGGGTCACGATTCCGGCGGGGGCGTCGATCTTCAAGCGGTCCCCGATCGCCTGGACCTCGACTCCCAGACCGTGCAATTTTTCAATTAATTCGATCGTGGTCATACGTCGAATTCCTCTCTTCCTTCCGGCTCACGGCGCAGCGTCTCAGGGTTCGGGGGGTCTGTCAGGTGGTCATCACCCCCTGTCAGGTGGTCACGCGTAGAGATTTGACCACCTGACAGTAAACCATTGCTATAACTTGTGTTATCGCTATGATTTGCTGTCAGGTGGTCATTTTTCTGTGTGTGACCACCTGACAGGGATTCATGGCCATCTGACAGGGGCAGTGACCAGTACCAAATTTTCTGTCTGTCGCTCTTTCCGCCGCCCGTCTGGCGTGATTTAACCCCTAACTGCCGCTTGACGCGATTAAGAGTGGTCTCACTTATCCCGCATTGCTTCGCCTCATCCTTTACCTCTTTCGCGGGTCTCTCACCGGCACAAAGAGCGTCACGTAAGAACTCATCAGCTTCCCGGGTGGCCAGATTGGTATCCTCATCATCCGCCATTCGAAAAGGTGCAAGAATTCGCTCTGCGGTCAGATCTGATTCACCTGTCCAATAGAATTTTGCCCCGGATACTGCGTCAGGGTCAGATTCGATCGTGTATCCCAGAGCTGGCGATTTGGGACCATAATTATTTTTGGTCTGAGTGACCGCTTTATTTTTCTCATTATCAGGGTCAGCTCCGACCAGTAACACGGATCGTGCAGCGGCTCGCCATTCGATTGACGATAGACCGGCGGCCCGAGGGTCTCCCATGCCCTTGGATTTGCCGATATGGCGAACCAGGATTATTGCCACCTGGTACAGCTCGGCAAGATACCTTAATTGGTTTGTGAGTTTTCGGGTGTCATTCCCTTTGTTGGCATCGCCCTTCAGGTACGCAAAAATCGGGTCGATAACTATTATTTGGGGGTTGTGGGTGGCGATTTGTTCTTTGAGGGCGAGCAATCCCTGATCGTCGAAAGTGAACGGGTCGGCTATGGCATGAATCATCGCGCACTCGGCTCTGGCGTCAAGCAGGCGGGGTTTCAGAACGCGTGCCAGGTCTTCTTCAGCGGAAAGCCACAAAACCGCGCCAGGGGCCGTTATATTGAAACCTTTGGGGCCCTTGCCGGTGCTCACGATAGCAGCAAGGGCGCATAGCAGCGTAGACTTTCCGACACCTTCTTCACCTTCGATAATCGTCACTGCCCCCTGAGGAATTCGATTTTCCCAGAGCCATTCTATTTTCTGTGCCTCGATCGTATCCATTCGGATGGACGTTATCAACGGGCCAGTCTCCGCCGTCTCTGCCTTCTTCGCCTTCTCTGCCCTGGTCTCACGGGTGGCGGGTTGAGGGTCATCCAAAACCGCGCTCACACCCAGGCGTGCACACTCCCGATCTGCCAGCTCCATTGAAATGAAGCCTTCACCAATCGCCCCCTTCGGCTCGATCGGCCCAAAAGGATTGCCTGCGGATAGTTCTTCTTCTGATAGTTTTTCTATGGCTTTTTTTGGATCTGTGGATATACTCATTACGATCTCTTTTGTTTGAAACCCGTGCACCGTGATCAATCAATGCACGGGTTTCTGTTTTAGGGGGTACGGCGCTTCGGGATTTACTCTCCCGAAGCGTCGTCGTCACTTTGAGGCAGCGGCGCTCCGCTGCCTCATCCATTCGGTGAGAGCTGATCGATTGAACCTGACCAGACGCTCGCCAACTCGAAAATGGGGGATGGTCCCCGCTCTCACCGCTCGCCAAACACTCGATACAGGTATCTGTAACAACTCCGCCACCTGGGGGGCTGTCAAAGTTTCCGTGTTGCGTTCTGTTTCTGTTTCCATTCCTCAAATTTCCTTTCGATAAAATAGGTTGATCTCAACCAAAGAAATTATAAGAGGGTTTTGAAATTTATTTTTGAGAGCGTCTGAATGGGCGTTTTGCGCGTTCTGCCATCATCGAGAATCACTCGAAAACGTCATGGTCATTGCTGGTCAGACGGCTCGATCGATCGGTCAAAGTGACAATCTGTGTGTCAGTGGGGTGTCAAAAACTGGTTTGATTTGGTTTCAGGCGGGTTTACGTGGTAGATTCCAGATTCATATAAGGCGGAAATTGCCTGTTAATACAGAACCAAGCTGAACTCAATACCGCTAAATTCAATGCCTGGTGCTATTAACCTATTAAATAGAATCTTTCCATCCGTAAACCTTAACTGTCACATTTCAGACCATTTACACCGCTATTGCCTGACTCGCCTTTGCCTTTAGTGCGTCAGTAGTGTTTCAATGCCCTAAAATCACCCGAAAAACGCCCGTTCCAGTTTCTCGTCAGCATCCTTCTGTTGATCGAACGTGACGTTCGCATATCTGGCCAGGGTAATGGCAACATTGCTATGCCCGAGGCGCTCACTGATCGTCTTAATGTTGACCTCAGCCCCCAGCAGCGCCGTCGCGGTCGAGTGCCGGGTAGCATACAGCCTGGCCATCGGCAGTCCTGCCGTCTTCAATGCCCTTTTCCACATATACCGAACCCGGCTTAATGAAAGCGGGTTCCCTGCCTCGTCAGTGAATACAAAGTCATTCTTGCGATTCCACGATGCACCGGCCCTCATCTTTTCCTCGTTCTGCCGGCGTCGATGGTCTGCCAGCGTCTTAAGAATGCTTTGGTGAATCGGCAAGGTCCGGCGTGATGACTGACTCTTCGGATCTGTCAGATACCAATCACCCGATTTTCGCCAGACGATCGATTTATGAATCGTCACCGTTCCCGCCTGATCATCAACATCGGACCATTGAAGGGCCAGGTACTCACAGGGACGAGCGCCTGTCATGAACGCAAAGGCAAACAATGGATACTCCCTCGATCCTTCGATCGCAGTCAGGAATTGAACCACCTGGTCACGGGTCAGAGCCCGTGTTTCCTTCTGTGCGAGTTTCGGCGGGTCAATGGTCAGCATGGGATTCTTTCGAAGATAATCAAGCTTCGATGCCACCTTGAAGATATCCGCCAGCAGAACATGAACATATTTCCGGGTTGTCGGTGAAAGCCCCTTCTCATTCAGCTCTGCATAAAGCGCCTCGATCGTTGAAGGCGTTATCCCCTTCAACGAAACATTGCCCAGGGTTGGCAGTAGATACGATGAAACAAGCCGCTCATAATGCTTTGCTGATCGTTCGCGGATACGGCCCAGCTTATCCTTACGGGCAAGCCACAGCTCGACGAAAGAAGAGAAAGAGATATTCGATTCTTTCAGCGGCTCTTCATTATCCCGGCGGGTGAGAAGGGTTCGAAGCCTGGTCTCCGCTTCGCTCTTGGTCCCTCGGAA
>CAZYHJ010000135.1:0-6484 GCA_964646645.1 uncultured Saprospiraceae bacterium
GAAATCCAGATGCTCGCTTATCCGAATCCAACGATGGAAGAAGTATTTATCGCCGTAGATAAAGATTTTCCAATCCGCAGCATAGGCGTGTATGACCTCAGTGGAAAGCAGGTGGCTTTTATTTCCGGGATCAATCACAATTACTATAACTTGAAAGTTGGCCACTATCAGCCTGGACAATATGTACTTCAGTTCCAGTTTGACCAGGGCATAGCCGCACGTCAGATTACCGTACAATAATATAAACTTCTGGTTTTAAGCCAGATACATCGGAAAAAGCCTGTCCATCATCGTTTGGACAGGCTTTTCTGTTTTAAAAGCGTCGGGAGATACTATATTTGGGCTTACAATGCAGTTTTTATACCCGGCCTTCCTGTGGGCACTGACCGCGCTTTCGATCCCCATCATCCTGCATCTCTTTTATTTCAGGCGGTATAAGAAAGTATATTTCAGCAACTTAAAGTTTCTCCGCGAGGTCACTGAAGAGACCTCCGCGCGCAACCGGCTGCGGAATCTCCTGATCCTGCTCTCCCGTTTGCTGGCCATGGCATTTGTTATACTTGCTTTTGCTCAGCCCATCATTCCACTGGAAGACTCCATCAAGGCAGGCATACGGAATGTGAGTGTTTTTGTGGACAATTCCTTTTCCATGCAATCCTTTGGCGAAGAGCTATCCCTTTTTGACCGGGCCAGACAAAAAGCACAGGAGATCATTAAAGGCTATGGACAGGAAGATCGCTTCCAGGTGATAGGCCATGAATTATCCACAGCTCAGACGCAATGGGTTGGGCGTGATGAAGCCCTGCTGCGCCTGGAAGAACTGGAATACACGCCTGTTGTCAAACCCCTTTCGGTGGTAGCCGGCAGACAAAAACAATCCTTTGCCAGGGAAGATGGTCAGCCGGTCGCATGGATGATTTCAGATTTTCAAAAATCCATCTTTGATCTTTCCGGTACAGATACTACGCAAAAAACAAACCTGCTTCCATTACGGGGAGTGCAGGAAAAAAATGTTGCTGTGGATACGGCCTGGTTTGAAAGTCCCGTACTCACCTTAAATCAGAATGCGGCGCTACATTTTACGATCCGCAACTATGCCAATGAAGATGCCGATAATATCCGTGTGACCATTGATATTGACGGGCAGGAAAGACCTGAAGGCACCATCGACCTGCCGGCGGGTCAGCAAGTGACGGATACCTCCATGATCACTGTGCTGAAAGGAGGTTGGCACCGTCTCGCTATACGTATCAGCGATTACCCGGTGACCTTTGACGATACCTATTTCATCACCTTTTATGTGCCTGAGTTTTTAAAGGTGCTGTCGATCAATGAAGTCAATCCTAATCCACGCATCGGTGCCGTCTTCGGAAATGACAATTATTTCGTTTACGAAAACGCCAATAGCACCAACATTCCTTATGATCGTATTGCAGCATATAATCTGATCATTCTAAATGAACTGACCACCATCCCTACCGGCTTGATTGCCGCCCTCAGGACATATACCGGAGATGGAGGGAATGTACTTTTTATTCCTTCCGCTTCAGCTTCACCTACCCAATACGCCTCTTTTTTACTCAGTACGGGTGCATCAGAATTTATCGCATGGAAGGAGGGAGAAAGAATTGGTGGCCGCATCAACACAGATGCATTCGTATATAAAGATGTCTTTACAAAGACCAGCCCCAATATGCGTTTGCCCAAAGTACAAGGTTCTTTTACCACCGCATCTACAGGGAGTAAGGGGCAATCGTTGATCTCCTATCGCGATGGCGGTGACCTGGCCACTTTTTTCCCGTCAGGTAAAGGATCCTATTGCGTCCTGTCATCCCCTCTGGATGAAAAAATAAATGACTTTGTACTCCAGCCTGAATTATTTGTTCCACTACTTTATAAGTTGTCGATCTATGCTGCTGACTTCAGCCGCTTATCCTATGTGATCGGCCAGGATCACCTGATCCCTGAGGACAACACCGTTTTATCACAGGAAAAAGAAGTCAGGATTACTGGCCCTGAGGAATTTATTCCGGGCATAACGCCTTTAGGTTCCAAACTGCTGATCGACGTACAAGGCCAGATCAATGTATCCGGTATCTATGACCTGATCATGGACGAACGCGTGATCCATTCCTTTGCATTCAACTATGATCGCAAAGAATCGGACCTTGAGATTGCCGATATGGAAACGATATCGGACAGTACCGGATTAAAAATCTGGACCGAACCGGATGAAACCGATTTAACAGAATTGATTTCCTCCAATCGGCAGGGGAAACCATTATGGAAGTGGTGCGTTCTGCTGGCCCTGCTCTTTCTGGCCACAGAGATTGCATTGATCAGGTTGTGGAAACTCTAGATTTTAAGGATATTTGAAATAGAAAGCAACGCAGCTGACCTGCAACGCAAAAGGATGAAAGTACTAATCAGGAAAGCCACTATACTCCAGCCGGGTGTCGAAGAACCGGTGAAGCGGGATATCCTTATTGAAAACGGGATCATCACGCAGATCAACCGGCAAATAACGGAAGGAGATGCCACGGTCATTGAATCCAGTAATTTGCATGTATCCCCGGGATGGCTTGATATCGGTGCTCAGCCTGGTCAGCCGGGATATGAATACCGGGAAACACTTTCCTCCATGAGTATCGCCGCGCGGGCTGGAGGATATACCGCTCTCGCTCCTTTTCCGAGGACATCACCACCCATTCAAAGCCGGATTGAGATTGAATATTTGCTTCAATTCAACGACCATCTGCCTGTCAGGCTTTATCCAATCGGAGCAGTATCACAGGAGCTTGGAGGCAAGGACCTCACGGAAATGATTGATATGCACTCAGCCGGTGCTGTAGCTTTTTCTGACGGACGCAAGTATCCGCTTGAATCAGGACTATTGACCCGGGCCATGGAATACGTCCTGCCTTTTCAATCGCTGATCATTGAATTTCCGCTGGACAGAAGCCTCACCGCGGAGGGTCAAATGCATGAAGGGAAAGTCAGTACCTCTATGGGGCTCATTGGAATCCCTGCTGTCGGCGAAGAAATCACCGTGATGCGGGATATCAAACTCATGGAATACACCAAGGCAAAGTTGCACTTCCATGCGCTGTCTTCCGCAGCCGCTTTACCTCATTTGCAAAAAGCGAAGGCCGATAAATTAGCTGTAACCTGTGATGTGCCGGCTATGCACCTGCTGCTCGAAGACAAAGATGTCGGGGACTTCAACAGCCATCTGAAAGTGTTGCCGCCGCTTCGGGAGTCACGAGACAGAAAAGCATTGATCAAGGCGCTTAAAGATGGTATCATTGACCATATTTCTTCCATTCACACCCCCATGGAAGTGGAAACAAAAGATTGTGAATTTACTTATGCTTCCTTTGGTTCGATCGGGCTGGAGTCGGCCTTTGCGGCTGCCAATTCTGTTTTAAGATTCGTCATGCCTCTTGAGCAAATCATTGATAAATTCTGCAGTGGACCAAGGAGGATACTGGGACTGGATGTGCCCGAGATTAAGAAGGGCGCCCAGGCTAACCTCACCCTCTTTGATCCGGATATTGAATGGACTTATCCTGGAAGTAAATATTCCCTTTCAAAAAACGATGCTTTAGCGGGTAGAAACTTTACTGGCAAAGTGATAGGAACTATCCTCAACAAGGATCTTAAGATAAATTGATATCTTGCTATACTTCTCAAACCAATCAAAACAATAAAGACTATGTCCACAACCATGAAATGGGGCTTGATCACCGGAATGGTGTACATCATTTTTTCCCTTATCAGTAATATGCTCGGTGTTCAGCAAGGCGGAGGCGGTAATGCCGGACTTGGCTTCCTCATGAATATTCTCATTTTTGGGGCAACCCTTTTTGTCATGTACCTCGGTCTGAAAGAGGTCAGGGATCAGGATCTCGGCGGATATCTTACGATGGGCCAGGCATTTCGCAATGGGATGAAAATCGCTGTCATCGCTGGCTTGATTTCTGCTGTGTTTACCTTCATCTACATGAAATTTATTGACCCTGATATGGGTGATCGAATTATGGAAGGTGCGGAAGATCAGTGGGACAAACAGGGTTTGCCGGAAGATCAGCGTGACATGGCCAGACAATTCACCGGAATTTTTCTTAATCCTATGATCATGGCTCCATTTATCTTGATATGGACCGCATTTTGGGGCGCCATCAAAGCATTGATCGCCGGAGCAATACTTAAAAAAGATCCACCGCCATCCGTACCTTCCTACAATGAACCGGAAGGACCAACGGCCTAAACGAAAACATGTCAGCTGCTACGCTTGATTTAAGTCTCGTCATTCCTTTATATAACGAAGAAGAATCTTTGCCGGAACTCGCGGCATGGATTGATCGTGTCTGCAAGGCAAATGACATCTCGTCGCTTGAAGCTATCCTGGTCGATGACGGCAGTTCGGATAAATCCTGGGAGGTTATCAACCAGCTTTCGATCCAATATCCCTGGATCCGTGGCATTCGCTTTCGGCGCAATTATGGCAAATCGGCTGCACTGCAAAAAGGATTTGAAGCCTCTAAAGGTCAGGTCGTCATCACCATGGACGCCGATCTCCAGGATTCGCCGGAAGAAATTCCTGATCTCATGCGCATGATCCTGGTAGATAAATACGATTTGGTCAGCGGCTGGAAAAAAGATCGTAAGGATCCCATCGGTAAAACGCTACCGTCAAAGTTTTTCAACGCTGTTACCCGCCGCGCCAGCGGTATCAAGCTCCACGATTTCAACTGCGGACTCAAAGCATACTCAGGCGAAGTGGTGAAGAATATTGAAGTTTATGGAGAAATGCACAGGTATATCCCTGTCATCGCCAAGTGGGCCGGCTTTAGACGTATTGGGGAGAAAGTAGTGCAACACCAACCGCGGAAATTTGGTCACAGCAAATTTGGATGGGAGCGCATGATCAATGGGTTTCTGGACATCATGTCGATCATGTTTGTCGGTAAGTTTGGCAAGCGCCCTATGCATCTCTTCGGCACGCTCGGTGTGATCTTCTTTGTAATTGGCTTTGCGCTGCTGGCGCACCTCAGTTATCTGAAAGTTATCAAAGACCTGGTGCGTATTTCAGAACGCCCCTCTTTCTATTTCGGCATCCTCACGCTCATCATCGGATCACAGCTTTTTCTCACCGGCTTCCTTGCCGAATTGATCAGCCGGAATGCGCCGCACAGGAATAAGTATAAGATTGCGGAAACGATTGGGGTTGATCTCTCAGATGAATAGTGTTAATTACGAATTACTAATTACGAATTACGAATTGCTTATAGCTGTTTCTAATTGAGTTCCCCCTTTAGGGGGCGGAGGGGGCAATGATTCGTAATCAGTAATTGATTTTAAGTTTCTTAAAGATAAAGTGCATCAACCACGCCGGGCCGATCAGTAAGAACTGCACATCCTGAAGGAAAGATGGTTTCTTCCCTTCAATCTTATGGCCGATAAACTGACCAATCCAGGCCACCACGAAAATCACCAAAGCATAGATCGCCAAGGTGCCAGCATCAAAGTCGGCTATAGCATACAAGCGTGTGATCCCCCATATCATCAGTCCGCCGATGATTAAAAATCCAATAAGCATGGACACGGATAGCCGCGCATAATATATCCAGGCCGCCACAAGCAATATGAAAGCCCAGTTGGCGAAAAATGTCCGTGGTGTAAAGAAAGGAATGGCAAAGAGTAATGTCAGCAGGCTGAACATAATGGAGGGTACGCAAATCCAATGAATGAGTTTGTTGGTGGCGTTTTGATGGCTCTCGCCATAAGTAGTTAGTAAATGGTCGATGGTGCGCATGTAGTATAGATTTCGTTTGGAAATATATTCAAAAAACAAGAGAATTCAAAAGATGATGCAACAACACTTTTCCATCAACGTGAAAGCAATAACAAAAGAGTAAATTGTGCCCATAAAGTAATGCTGCTATGCCCTACCGCCTGACCCTCCTCTTCATCCTCCAAGTCATATTTTCAATGGCTGCCAACGGACAGATGGCGTTCTTAAAATCCAGGGTAGATCAGATGATTCAAGCCATGGAGCCCAAAATGATCGAATGGCGACATCATTTGCACAAATACCCGGAGCTCTCCAACAGGGAGTTTCGTACAGCGGCATATGTAGAAAAGCATTTACGGCAACTTGGCCTTGAAGTGCGGACGGAAGTCGCCCATACAGGCGTAGTCGGAATATTGCGCGGCGGCAAACCGGGTCCGGTAGTGGCGCTCAGAGCCGATATGGATGGTCTGCCGATCAAGGAGCGTGTGGATCTGCCTTACCGCAGTGTCATGAAAGGAAAATTTTATGAAGACAGCGTAGATGTCATGCATGCGTGCGGTCACGACATGCATACATCAATCCTGATGTCCGCTGCTGAGATTTTAACTTCCATGAAAGCGGATCTCCCGGGAACGATCATATTTATTTTTCAACCGGCAGAGGAACAACCTCCATTAGGTGAAGAAG
>CAZYHJ010000136.1:0-6291 GCA_964646645.1 uncultured Saprospiraceae bacterium
AAAACTGGACCCCCTCGCTTAAGCCTTTGGGCTTGTAGACCTCATTTTTACCATCATAATTAGGTGTAAAGGCATTTGGCAGGAAGAATTGCACAATTGGTTCAATATCAATTACTTGTATTGATGTGTCAGCGCAGCCATTGGGATGAAAGACTACTTGCATCACGTTCTGCCTTCCCGTATCCTGAAAGGTGTAGGTCGGATTTCGGCTAAAGGACCTTGCCTCACCTCCAAAATCCCAGTACCAACTGGAAGCATCTACGGATTGGTCCGAAAAAGAGACGGTAGAGTTGATATTATTAACCACTTGAGGTGAATAGCTGAAGCCGGCCTCAGGAGATGCCTCCATGGTGATGAGGTTGGGGAAGGTTTCACTGATATAACAACCGATGGGGGACGTGATTTCCAAATTGACGGTGTAAATCCCTTCGGCAACATATTCATGCACCGGACTGATGAGCCCACTGGTACCCCCGTCCCCAAAATCCCAACGGATATCATAGGTTTCATCGATGGGCACGGAGAGATTTGTAAATTTTATAAACTCAGGCACGCAGGCTTTATACTTTTCGGGCTTGACCACCAGGATTGGAGGCACCGGATAGTAATTCACATTTTGAACCATCGTGTCTTTACATTTATTATTGTCTTCCACTATAAGCTGTACCGGATGATCCCCAGGGAATTGATACAGATGATCAGGATTCCTCACTGCACTTTTTTGCCCATCGCCAAAGTTCCAGTTCCATGCCGTCAATTGCTGCGCACCGGTCGTGGATTGATCCGTAAAGTTGACGGGACCGGCGATGCAGGTATCATAATCAAATACAAAATCCGCGTCGATTGACGGATAGACATTGACATTGATGTATGCTGTATCGCCGCAATCCGTCATTTCGTTGAGAATCATTCTTCCACGGTAACTGCCTATTCCCGGGAAGGTAAAGGTTGCATTGCGATCAAATGACTCCACATCATTGCCGTTGATACTAAATGTCCAGCGATAGGTGTCGATGAAGGCTTCAAGCTGGCTTTGATTGTTAAACGTCACCGTATTGTTGCCACATGAATTAAGTACAAATTCCTGGTCATTCAATACAGCGTCAGCTTTTATAGCGGCTGTCACTGCGCTTGTGCAATTCAAAACATTGAATTGGAAATCACGGCGAAGCACACTCAGGAGCACACCATTTCTATATTCCTTTACGCAGACCCCAACGACAAACTGACCTGTCAGCGTAGGTGTACCTGTTATCATCCCTGTGACCGGATCAATAAACAGCGGAGATGAAGTCCCTAATGGATTGTTAGGCGAATAATTAGGCGCATTAAAGACCACATCCTCAAAAGGAGGCGGGCAAAACTCAGGTGCAGGGGTAATCCCATTACAATCATTTTGCTGAAGGGGATTATCAACCCCTAAAGGTCCGCCACCCTGCAGCGGGGCACAAAACTCATAAATGATCTGATCTCCTTCCTCATCTACCGCAGCATGATCAAAGGTCAGGGGATCATTGACACAAATACCGATAGGTGGAAAATTAATAAACTGAGGTCCATTATTGCAGGACAGTTGTGCCTCTTCCGTTACCTCAATCATATACGTGGCCCCGGTATTGTTGGGAGCTACAATATTCGTGATGGTGTTATTGCGGCAACAACGCTGCCATGAGACTATATATGAGCCCTGGATCAAAGGGAGATTGTTAAGATTAATAATGTAGGATGACTCTTCCACACACACATTTGGAGGTAAGATCAGGCATGGATTTTCCTGCGCTTCAAGTCCTTTGACAGCTCCATGTAATACTTCGAGCTCTCTTTGAAACATGTAGATTCCGTTGATGTAGGAATAGACCCCAATGTGGGCAGGATTGTCAAAATCAGCTCCATTGCCGGCGCAATCCCTGTAGATCTTCATGGTCACCCTATAATTGCGGGTATTAGATACTGAACCGGGACCAAGGCAATTGTAAAACATCTCTCCTCCCACGATATGTCGCGCGAAAGAAAGATCGGGCACAAGAAACAATAAGAGAAGACTGAGGGAAGTTCTTATCAACAACTTTGGGTATGGAACTTGCATAATCAATAGAAAGATACACCGTACGGGATAATCGCTTCCGGATTAACGTTTAATTTGTCCGGCAAAATACGTGGATTAACCCTCGCGAATGACTCTAATGCCTTTTTTTAGACGATTTAACCAATATTTATAACTTTTGAACAAAGATTTGACGCAAAAGATTTTTGAAAACGCCATTTCCGTCCTCGAAAAGGGCGGTGTCGTCCTCTACCCTGCCGATACGATCTGGGGTATAGGTTGTGATCCTACCAACCCTGAAGCCATCCAGAAAATATATAATATCAAAGGTCGGGACGAACGCAAACCTCTTATTCTTCTTGTAGCAGATCTCGATATGTTGTACCAGGTGGTCAGGTCCATACATCCCCGTGTGGAAACCTTATTGCATCTTCATGAAAGACCATTGACGGTGATCTATCCAAAGCCAACTTCTGCGTATCTCCATCTGGCCGGACCGGATGGATCCATTGGTGTCCGTATTGTTAAAAACGGAGTATGTCACGACTTTCTGGAAGCCTATGGAAAACCAATCATCTCCACATCCGCAAATCTTTCAGGTTCGCCATCCCCGGTTCGATTTGGCACCATCAGCAGCGAAATCATCAGCGCAGTTGATTATGTATTTCCGGCATTTACCGAAAAGGAAATCACCGGATCTCCGTCTGTCATTGCACGATATGACTCGGAAGGTGAACTGGACTTTATCCGAACAAATGCCTGAATCACTTTGCTTTCAGCGCCAGTAAAGGATCTAAATGCACCAACTCCTTCGCTTTCAAGACTAAAGGATCCTGCTCGTTTATGGCCATATACCATCCTTCCTCACCCGTGCGATAAGCAATAAGACTGGACTCGACCAACCGGTGCATTGCCTCTGCATTGCTCGTATAAAACTGGATCATCGAATCATTGTTAATTTCAGGATACGCTTTACTCAAGCGGATCAGGGCTTCATCCATTTCAGCATGTCCAGGCATTTTTTTTCTGAGCTCAGGGATGCGGTCTACTTCTTCCAAAGCACCGCCAAAGTGTGTGCTATTATATCTAATGGCGTACTCAGAAATGATATCCATCCAATGCATCTGCCATGGATTTGTCCAATCAAATTCATCTTCAAGAACAACATCCGGCAATATGCCACCTCCGGCAAAAACCGCCCGTCCGGCGGAAGTCTTGAACATTTTTGTGGTGTCCGTAATGGATTGTTCATCATACGCCTTCTGAATCAATCTGCCGGAAGGCGTGTAATATTTTGAAACCGTCAATCTCAATACGCCCCCATTGGATAATTCAAATTGTTCCTGAACAAGCCCTTTACCGTATGAGCGATCTCCAATGATGATCCCTCTGTCATGATCCTGCAAACATCCGGCGATAATCTCACTCGCGGATGCAGAGCCCTCATTGATCAGCACGACCACATGCTCCACAGGAAAGAAAATCTTACCCGTACTCTTATATTCGACGCGTTTCTGATGCCTCCCTTCGGTATACACCAATAATTGGCCCTCTTCCTCAATGATTTGGGAGAGAATATTCACTGCTTCCTTGAGATAACCACCTGGATTGTCGCGCAAGTCGAGAATTAAATGTTTTGCATTCCTGGCCGTGGCGAGCCTTTCCCAATGATCCATAAATTCGCGATACGTCGAATTTGTAAATCGTTGAATCTTGATCAGGGCTGTACTTGAATCCACCATGTAGGCCGCAACCACACTGGGCACATTGATTTCCTCCCTGGTGATCTCTATGATACGTGTTTCAGTACTGGTCAAAGGTTTAACTTTCAGTTTGACCCGGGTGCCTTTGACCCCCCTGATCATATCCATGACCTCTTGTTTGTCCAGCGTATCTGAGGTGATCGAAACATCATTGACTTCAATAATAAAGTCGCCTGGCCGTAAACCTGACTGCTCGGCAGGACTGTTTTTACGGGGATAAAGAACCATCAGGGAGTCGCGGATAAAAGCTATTTCAACACCAATACCCACATAATGCCCTCCGGTGCGTTCCTCCAGTTCATCCATCTGGTCAGGTGGAAAGTAATGCGTATGCGGGTCAAGGCCTGTCATGATGGCCCTGATCGCTTTTTCGACTAACGAATCACTGGATATCTCTCCTTCATACTTGGTCTCCAGGAACCGGATAATTTCTTCAACCTGCCTGCCATTATAGTTTGTCCTGGTAATGGAGGAGTCCTTAGGTCCCAATCCACTTCCCGGTCCGACAAGCTTTGCCCCCACAAACATCCCAATGACGACCATGAGGCTCAGGAGAAGGGGCTCCCAAATTTTATATTTCTTTTCTTTCTCTGTCACCTTCTAGAATTTCAAAACATCAATCCCCTTTGAATATGAAATTGTGCTTTAGTTTACCGGCACAAAGATCATTGTTTTTCTATTCTTACCACATCAGAATAGACAAAAGTGAAAATGATGACTGACGACACACCTGTACTAGCGTTCAGTTGACAATGGTTATTTGAAGTTCATTTATCCAAATAAGCCTCTTTTTATAGATTTGACCAGTCATTTTTAACTTAATCCCTCAAGGGGGCATTGAAATCACCCATTTTAATGAAGCATCTCATCTATTGTCTGTCCCTGGTCATATTCTGGAACAACATTTCCAATGCTCAGTCCACACCTTCCCCTACTCCCGCCAATGAGCGTTTAAAGGCCCACAACGACCGGCTGCGATTAAAAGAGGAATCTTATTTTGCTCATGTTCCATTTACCAATATCGGCCCAAGTATATGCAGCGGAAGAATAGTGGATGTAGATGTCAATCCATCCCGACCAAATGAGATGTATGTGGCTTACGCATCAGGAGGAGTTTGGTACTCCGATAATAACGGCACATCATTCACACCCGTATTTGATCATGAGGCTTGCATGACGGTTGGTGATATTGCCGTCAATTGGTCAACGAAAACCATTTGGGTAGGCACCGGGGAGAATAATTCAAGTCGTTCATCCTATTCCGGTGTCGGAATCTATCGCAGCCCGGATGGAGGAAAGACATGGAAGCATATGGGATTGGACGAAACTCATCACATTGGACGCATTGTATTACACCCGTTCAACCCTAACATTGTCCACGTGGCCTCCATTGGAGCGCTGTACAGTAAAAATCAAAATCGAGGGATTTACAGCACATCTGACGGCGGTATCACATGGAGACAGACGCTCTTTATCAATGATTCTACAGGAGTCATAGACATGGTGATTGATCCCTCAAATCCCAATACGTTGTATGCGGCATCGTGGGAGCGATCCAGGACGGCGTGGAATTTTACGGAATCGGGACCTGGATCCGGCATCTATGTATCCCATGACTCGGGTCGCAACTGGAAATGGTTGACCACTGCTGAAAGTGGTTTTCCCACCGGAGTCGGCACCGGCCGCATTGGTCTTGAACTGGTCAAAGAAAAAAATCAAAATGTGCTGTATGCTATTGTCGATAATCAGCATGAACGCCCGGAGAAAAAGGAAGAGGAAGACAAACTGACCAAATCCGCATTGCTGGAAATGCATCCGGATACATTTTTGAAATTGACGGATAAAAAAATTAAAACCTATCTCAGTGAAAACGACTTTCCGTCAAAATATACGGCCGATACGCTCCGCACATTAATCAAGGAAGGTAAAATCACTACGGCTACCTTGGTGGAGTATACCATGAATGCCAATAGCAAGCTTTTTGAAACTGAAGTAATCGGTCCTGAACTTTATAAAAGCCTGGATGGAGGTAAAACCTGGGTACGCACGCATAAAGATTTTCTCAATAGCCTTTTCTACACCTATGGTTATTACTTTGGCCAGGTCAGGGTGTCCAGATCACACCCGAACAAAGTATACCTGCTCGGTGTACCCATCTTAAAATCCAATGACTATGGTGCCACATGGACCTCCATAGGCGATGATAACGTGCATGCGGATCATCATGCGCTTTGGATCAATCCCAAACAAGACGGACACCTGGTGTGTGGCAATGATGGCGGCATCAACATCAGCTATGATGATGGAGCACATTGGAGCAAATGCAATCAACCCGCCGTGGGTCAATTCTACAGCGTGAGTGTTGATGATGCCAAGCCATTTAATGTGTATGGGGGCTTGCAGGATAATGGCGTATGGGTAGGTCCTTCAACCTACAAAGCAAGTACTTCGTGGCAGTCGGATGGAGCTTACCCCTATAAATTT
>CAZYHJ010000137.1:0-6156 GCA_964646645.1 uncultured Saprospiraceae bacterium
ATTCCGGCTCCCAGGCCTCCAGATCCTTACGGGAAGAAGGCATCGAAGTCAGTCTGATCAACAGCAATCCCGCTACGATCATGACCGACCCCGTCACCGCAGATCATATTTATCTCCTTCCGCTGACGGTCGATAGTATCGTCAAAATCCTGGAAGAACGAAAGATTGATGCCGTACTGGCGACGATGGGAGGACAAACTGCCCTTAACCTGGCGATCGAAGCAGATAAAAGAGGCGTTTGGAAAAAATACGGTGTCAGATTAATTGGAGTCGACATCGCAGCGATTGACCTCGCAGAAAATCGCGAAGCCTTTCGCGATCACGTGGTGAAGATCGGAATGGATGTAGCTCCCAGCCGGATCGCCAACTCCTTCCTCGAAGGGATGGAAGCGGCACAGGATATAGGTTTTCCATTGGTGATCAGGCCCAGCTATACCCTCGGTGGTACAGGCGGCGGCTTCGTCATGAAAGAAGATCAATTTGAAGAGGCCCTTCGCCGCGGATTGAGTGCTTCACCCACGCATGAAGTATTGGTTGAAAAAGCAGTATTGGGATGGAAAGAATTTGAGCTCGAGCTGCTGAGAGATAAGAACGACAACGTAGTCATCATTTGCACCGTGGAAAACCTGGACCCCATGGGTATTCACACAGGGGATAGTATCACGGTTGCTCCGGCCATGACTTTGAGTGACAGAGCTTTTCAGGAAATGCGCAACCAGTCTATAAAGCTGATGCGTTCACTTGGAAATTTCGCGGGCGGTTGTAATGTGCAGTTCGCACAAAATCCAACCACCGAAGAACTCATCGTGGTCGAGATCAATCCGCGCGTGAGCCGTTCTTCCGCGTTGGCCAGCAAGGCTACCGGATATCCTATCGCCAAGATTGCCGCCAAACTTGCCATTGGGTATACCCTTGATGAACTGAAAAACCAAATCACAAAAACAACAAGTGCCTGTTTTGAACCCACCCTGGATTATGTCATCGTAAAAATGCCAAGGTGGAATTTTGAAAAATTCCATGGCTCTGAAAATAGCCTCGGCCTGCAGATGAAATCAGTAGGGGAGGTCATGGCCATCGGTCGTTCCTTCCAGGAAGCTTTGCAAAAAGCTTGTCAATCACTGGAGAACAACCGCACTGGTTTGGGCGCAGATATGAAGGAGTGGATCAGCACTACGGACATCATGGAGCGTCTCGAAACCGCGGGAGATGACCGGATTTTCAGGTTAAAGGATGCTTTACGTCTGGGTGTATCCGAACGGAGCATTCAGAAGCTCACCCACATCGACCCATGGTTTATCAAACAAATTAAAAACCTGGTCAAGGCAGAAGAACGCCTGCTCAGGTATAATGTGGCTGAAGATATACCGGCTGACTTTTTCAGGGAACTCAAACAAATGGGCTATTCCGATGCGCAAATCGCATGGCTCCTGCGCATCCATGAAAAGGATGTCACCCGTCACCGGTACAAACTGGGCATCAAGCGCACCTATAAAATGGTAGACACCTGTGCCGCGGAGTTTGTATCCACAACGCCTTACTTCTACAGTTCATTCGATCAGGAAAACGAAAGTCTTCCATCCACGAAGAAGAAAATCATCGTTTTAGGCTCCGGACCCAATCGCATAGGTCAGGGGATTGAATTTGACTACTGTTGCGTACATGGTATTCTGGCGATCAAGGAAGCCGGATACGAAGCCATCATGATCAACTGCAACCCGGAAACGGTTTCTACCGATTTTGATATTGCGGACAAACTCTATTTCGAACCCGTCTACTGGGAACACATCCGGGAGATTATTGAACTGGAAAAACCAGAAGGGATTATCGTGCAGTTGGGCGGACAGACCGCGCTGAAACTGGCAGAAGAATTCTATAAAAACGGAATCAAACTGATCGGGACGGACTTTCCGGACATGGATATCGCGGAGGATCGGGGCAGCTTTTCAGACTTGTTGAAGGAGTTGGACATCCCCTATCCAAAATATGGCGTGGCGCAGGATGTAGATGACGCCGTGAGGATTGCCCATGAGGTGAGCTATCCCGTGCTCGTCAGACCATCGTATGTATTGGGTGGACAGCGCATGAAAATCGTGATCAATGATAATGATCTCGAACGCCAGGTCCTGAGCATCTTCAAGCACATGCCTGACAACAAGGTCCTCATCGACCAGTTCCTCGAAAGAGCCAAAGAAGCCGAGATCGATGCCATCTGTGATGGCGAGGATGTCCATATCATGGGTATCATGGAACATATCGAGCCTGCAGGCATCCATAGCGGCGACAGTTCAGCCGTGTTACCACCATACAGCCTGAGCCAGTCTGCCATCGATGATATGATCGAATACGCCAGACGGATTGCATTTGCATTGAATATCAAAGGTTTGATCAATATTCAATTTGCCATCAGTGTAGATCGCAAGACAAAAGAGGAAAAAGTCTATGTCATTGAGGCCAACCCAAGGGCCTCTCGTACGACACCTTTTATCGCCAAGGCCTACAAGATTCCATACCTCAACATCGCCACCAAAGTGATGCTCGGCACCCACAAATTGAAGGATTTCGGCTTTGACAAACAACTTAACGGCTACGCCATCAAGGTTCCGGTCTTTTCTTTCGAAAAGTTCCCTAACGTCGACAAGCGCCTTGGTCCCGAAATGAAGAGCACCGGTGAAGCCATCCAGTTTATCGATGACCTCACCGACCCCTTCTTCCGCGAGCTCGAAAGAAATCGCAATATGTATCTCTTTGAGTAAAAGCCATTCCAACTAACCTCAACATCGTGTTAGTTCAAGTCTCCCTTTGGTTGTCGTAGCCTTTTCCGGCGAAGACAACAGACTTGAACTCCATATTCTTCGCGTCTCCCTTTGGTTGTCGAAGCTTTTTCAAGCGAAGACAACTGACGCATTTGCCTTTGAATACTCATCTGAGGGTCAAGGGTTATCAGACAAGACAACAGACAGGATTATTTCCTTAACACTCTGGTGTTGTAAAAAACTGTAAACTACACGCCAATTATCCCTTTGATTTCTAATAACATAGGGGTTTGCGCTCCGGAATTTGTCAATTCTTTGACCAATAGAAAGTTCTAACGTCCCCACTCGATAATATTTTATTAACATTGTGGGCTAATTTTCGCTCAACATCCATTTTCTACAGGTTAAAAGAAGATTATATGATCAGACGTTTACTGCTCATCTCTGTGTTTTCAATGATTGGGATGGCGGCCTGGGCTCAGGCTTCGCTCGAAGGCAAGGTCACTGATATTACCAATGGAGAGGCCTTGATTTTTGCCAATGTCGTCCTTTTTAAAAACGGCGTCCAAATGTCGGTGGTCCAGTCGGATCTGGATGGAAACTATGTTTTCTCCAATATTGACCCGGGAACTTATGATGTGGAGGCCCATTATACAGGGTATCCCAATCAACGCCAAACAGGTGTAGTCGTGCTGGCCGGTAAAGCCATTCGCCTTGATTTCAAACTTGACGCAGGCTTGTTGCTTGACATCGTGGAGGTAAAAGCCTATAAGGTTCCGCTCATTGAGCAGGATAATACCACACAGGGAGGGATTAAGACCGCTGAACAAATCCGTAATCTTCCTACCAAAAACATTAATGCCATTGCCGCCACTACAGCTGGTCTGACCAGTATCGATGGTGGAGGGATCAACATCAGGGGTTCCCGCGACAATGCCACCAACTATTATCTGGATGGTCTGCGGGTTAGTGCCAGCCAGATCCCTCAGTCAGAAATTGAACAGTTGCAGGTCATTACCGGTGGTATAGAAGCTAAATACGGGGACGTAACAGGAGGTCTGGTCTCGCTGACGTCCAAAGGCCCATCCGCTGCTTTGTCCGGAATGGTTGAAGTTGAAACTTCAGAATTGACTGACCCTTATGGGTATAATCTGATTTCAGCCAACCTCAGTGGTCCGATCCTTAAAAACAAGCAAACACAACAATCCATCATCGGATTCAGAACATCTATTCAGTACCGGAAAAGAGACGACCCGAACCCCAGAGCTTTTGGCGGATACAGAGCCAAGGCAGATGCTATTGAACGACTATCAGCCGATCCGCTCACTACCCAAAACGGCTCTCCGATTCCCCTGATCGAACGCCTGGAAGAAAGTGATGTCGAACTGCTCAAGTCACGCCCAAATGTTGGGGATGAGCGTATAGATTTAACCGGAAAACTCGATTTCAGAGTCAATGATGCTATTGACTTCACCCTCAGTGGAAATTACTACGACTCCAAAGGTCATTTCTCCCCCAATCGGGCCTGGAACCTCGTCAATTGGCAAAACAATCCCTATACTTTGGATAATGGTTATTTCTTAAACGCCAGGTTCAGACACCGTATAGGTAATAGCGAACTGGATCCGAATGCTCCACCTGCGTTGATCCGAAATATCAACTACACACTCCAGGTAGGACACGAAAAGAATTTTGCGGAAGTTGGTGATGATCGCTATAAAGACGACTTGTTTAAATATGGTTATGTCGGGGATTTTCAGGTCGACTGGATTCCTTCTACCGGTCTGGCTCCGGATACCACCAGCCCCTTTGCTCACCCCATTTTCCCAGGCTCCACGATTTACGGAGAACACTTTGGATATTCTGAGATCTTTGCCGAGAATGGATATACCCCATCCAGTACGATTAATCCAATCCTGAATAATTACAATATTGGCCAGGAGGTAATAGACTTCAGAAATTATAATGCATTTAATGGTTACTGGTCAGATATTGTCAACAGTGCTTATGCCGGAATTCATACCAATGTCGGTGCAGTATATAATCTCTATAGAAAATCAGAAAACGAGATCAATACCGGTAGTCTCAACGCATCCTTTGACTTGTTTCCGGGTGGTTCTGATAAAGGAAGGCATAATATCCAGTTTGGTTTATTATATGAGCAAAGAGCCAACAGAAACTGGGGCATCAACCCGGTCGACTTGTGGACGAATATGCGCTTGCAGGCCAACAGTACGCATATTGTAGGTCTTGACAGCACCATGGTCATTGATTCTTTGTTGACACCCTTCCTGATCAATGGCGAAATTGATTCTTTCAATGTTGCCATTTATCAGAATCTTGTGGTTCCGCAACCTAATCTCCTGTTTTATGAAGCAGTAAGGGAACTTACAGGCCAGCCATTGACAGATTATGTGAATATCGATGGGCTCAACCCGGATGATCTGAGTCTGAGTATGTTTGCCGCGGAAGAACTCACCAACAGACGGTCAATTAATTATTACGGTTATGATTATTTGGGGAATAAAATTTCTTCAGGAACCACCTTCGATGATTTCTTTACAGCCGTTGATGCCGAAGGCCGGCGTACTCTCCCTGTGGCCGCTAATAACCCGATATATAGCGCGGCTTATATTCAGGATAAGTTTACATTCAGAGATATTATTTTCCGTCTCGGCCTCCGGGTAGACCGCTATGATGCCAATACAAAAGTGCTTAAAGACCCTTATTCTTTATATGAGGTCATGGGTGCAGATGACTTTTACCAGCAAGCCGATGTAGATGGCGATAGACCAAGTAATGTTGGAGAAGACTGGAAAGTATACGTGGTGTCAGAGGAGTCTACTAAAGTCAGGGCATACCGCGATGGCGATCAGTGGTACACAGCCGACGGAACACCAGTCAATGACGGTTCTGAAATTTTTGGAAATGAAATTCCATTTCCATATTATGTGGAACGCAATGCTGCCAACAGAGATATAACCAGCCGGGATTTTGATCCTGGAAGCTCCTTTGAGGATTATGTACCTCAGGTGAGCTGGATGCCCAGATTGGCATTCTCTTTTCCAATTTCGGATGAAGCAAACTTTTTTGTTCATTATGACATTCTTGTGCAGCGACCTCCATCCAACACCATCGCTACTGCCCTTGACTATTACTACTGGTCTGAAGGCCCTCCAACCAATAATCCAAATCTGAAACCCGAGAAAACGATTGATTTCGAGGTTGGGTTCAAACAAAAGGTTTCAAACTCGAGCGCAATCACCCTCAGTGCCTACTATAAGGAACTTCGGGATATGATCCAGTCCCAGACCTATCAGAATGTACCGTTGGTACCTGGAAACAGTTATAATTCTTATGGCAACCAGGACTTTGGTACGGTTAAAGTATTTTCATTTAGTTA
>CAZYHJ010000138.1:0-5919 GCA_964646645.1 uncultured Saprospiraceae bacterium
TGTACTAACGTTATTGTTGGTAAAGCTACCTGAGCCACCAAAATTGAACATAGCAATGGAACCTGTACTTCCGGCTACGTTGCTGACCGTATTATTGCTGAATGTAAATGAACCGTCTGACGATGCATAAACTCCGCGAAAGAAGATATTCTTGACTTCAACGTTATTCACATTCAACCCATCTATCACACCTAAGTTATGATTGGTGATGATCCCATTTCGCGCGTCCACATCCACTCCATTGCTGAGAATGCCGCTGGTCAGTGAAGTATTGTTACCATCAACGGTCAAGCCAGAGATAGTAACATTGTCAGCTTCCACAAGGAAGACATTACTTGAACCCGCGCATAACGATCCACCGCCGGCGCCTCCGCAATTCGGATCAGAGATGGCAGGATAGACATTGGATATACCAATACCCGCACCGGTAATGGAAACGGATTCATTGACCGTAACATTCTCTATATAATTTCCGGCACACAGCACAATCGCATCACCGGAATTGGCTGCGTTCACAGCATCCTGGATGGTGGCATGGGTAGTGGATTGGGAAGTATTGGATACCGGATGATAAAGTACCGTGGCCACTGCAGTGCCTGTCGTACCATTGAAGTCTGTAACTGTGATCGTATATGCACCTGCAGAAAGCAAGGTGATGTTATATGGACTGGTCACCCCAACACTATTTCCGGGATCGGGTCCGGCCCATGCGATATTATAAGGCGCTGCACCCCCACTGAACGTCACCAATATTGAACCGTCATTGGATACACATGTTTCAGGTGATGCTACGGCAGATGAAATCACCACGGGTGTTCCACTGCAAGCTCCCATAGCCGGCTGAAATCCGATTTCCATACCATCCGCATCCGTTCCACTGACGAGATAGGACACATAATCAAAATTGGCTGAAGCAGGACCCAGAATATTTGGTTGTCCACCTGGAGGAACGGCGGTGCCGCCGTACGCTACAGGAATCTGTCCAGCATAACCGGGCTCTGAACTATTGGCTGTGCTCACCCATGGTGTCACTGTGCCGTACCAGTTGCATTCAAAATCCTTTGGATTACTTCCGGGAGCAGGCAATGCACCACCCGTCTGGCGATCTACAATATCTCCATACCAGTTGCCACTAATCTTATTGTCATTAAAGGAGCAGTTCAGCGCTGATTGGACAGGTACATTTGAACCGCTACTGGCATCAAGGAAGAGCACACCGACGGTCCAGTTGTCAGTCACCTCATTCTCATTGAAAAGAGTATTATCGGTTTGATTTCTGAAAATCAATCCGGTCCGGTTGAAGGTGATGACGTTATTATGAATATTGTTGTCATTACTATTGTTGACATCAATACCCGTTCGATTGCCGATGATTTTATTGTTGCGAATCTCTGCGTCCACCGTTTGGCCCTGGATGGCGATACCTGGAGTATTCAGGCCCGCATTATTCCAATCCGTGGTATTATTACCGGCCCGGGTAATGGTAAAGCCATCAATGGTGACACCACTTGCGGCCACCTGAAACGTGGATGAACCGGAACCGCCGATAGGCCCGATGACATAGGACTGATCTATACCTGCACCTTGAATGGTGAGATCTTTATTGACCAATACATCTTCATTGTATGTTCCGGCAGGTACTGAAATGGTATGCCCTGCCACTGTATTCGCATCATTGATTGCGGTTTGAATCGAACAGAAAACTTCCGCCGTATTTGTATTCGTCACAAGTCCGCCACCTACGCCAACATTCCTTGTATCTGTTGTATTGGACGAGAAAGTGTTTGAAGAAACATTGTTACTGCAAGTCATGGGTGAATTACCGCGACCGAAATAGGTATCCGCAAGATTATTCTGATCACCATCTCCTGGATAAGGCAGATGCCCTGCCTGTTGCTGCACACCTACATCATTGCCGGTGAGCGAATTTCCTGTTACCGTATGACTGATACCTTCAATGACAATACCAAAACCGTCGCTGTTTGAAGGCTGGACATAACCGGAAACGTTGTTATTCGTCACGGATACACCCTTTGGCACATCGGGATTGCTGCCCGTCACGCTTCTCCTGAATACCGCGATACCTGCGATATCCCGCGCATCACCGATCGCAAGCGTACGTGATACATCGTTGCTATTGACTACGACATTGGAACCATTACCGTTCGGGTTCTTGATTTCAATACCAAAACGTCCGTTGTTCTCCACGGTATTATCCTCTACAAGATTGGATCCTGTCGTACCGTCCATGCCCACGAGTCCAATTCCATTGTCCGCATTGTCGTGAACGTAGTTATCAGAAATATTCACAGCGGATGAACTTCCGTCCTGGAGTTCGATCCCGCAACAGTTGTTATTATAAACCTCACAATTCGTGATGGTGATATTTGACTTGTGTCCGTTCCAGATCACGATACCTCGTGCTAATGTTGTATGCCCGTGGGCATCTACATTATCGATGAGTACATTATCGATCGGTCCATTGGCATAGAAACCGCTTCCGCCGACGTTATCTGCGAGGTCTGCATTGAGCACGGTCAGATTATTGTTTCCACCTATAGCATAGATACCTGCATTCGAATTACCATTTACCCCGGCATAATCCCTGACAGTGAGATCTTTGATTGTCACATTTGTAATCCCTGTGTTGATGGTAATTCCATTGCCTGTACCTGCCAGTCCGGTTCCATCCAGTATTGACGTTCCGGCACCGAGTCCATCCAACGTAAGTGATTTGTCAAGCGTTACTCTTTCAGAGAATGTACCTGCTTCCAGGAAGATCGTTTCTCCGGCCGCTTCAAAATTTACCGCGGTCTGAATCAACATCGGTGGTGTGGCGTCGCCATTTGGATCGTCATCGACATAGAAGTTTTCCGTGGCGACTTCCGCTACATACACTAATGTATTAGGGTAGTTATAGGGGGGTTCAAACAATGCATCTACAACGGCATATGAAGTTACCTTATCCGTCCAGTATGAACGGTCCAGTGCCCCGATACCCACAGCCCAGAGAATACTTGCACCCGAAAGACCGGTGATGACATCCGCGGCATTTTCCTTCTGCGAGTAAACCTTGGTCGCTTCACCAATAGAGACCGTTCCAGTAAGCGTAAACCCATTCACGGCGGCAGGAAGGCAATAAGCCGTGGAAGTAAAAATACCGATCCCTGCATTGAAACCGCTCATGAAAGCGTTGCCGCTGGTCGTGACCCCATTGATGGTCATATTATCGCAATTGGTAAAGCTCATCCCATTCCCGCCATTGTTCGTAGAGGTGATATTGGTGAAGACGCAATTGTCTGATCCGTTGATCGTGATCCCGGTTCCTCCACTGTTATCCACGGTGACGTTGGTCAATGCAAGATTGTGCGTACCGCAACTGGCATGAATACCAAAACTACCGGCATTCGCAATCGTCAGATCAAGGAGGGTGACCCCCGCCATGGTCACTTCAACTCCATAGGTGGCAGAAGTGGAGGTCAGGGTAAAACCATTTCCATCGATAGTTACAGCTTTATTAACGGTTACCTGACCTTCGGTGATGTTGGCTTGTAGTTCTATATTATCACCTGCCGTGGCGGCATTGATGGCTGCCTGCAGGGTGCAATAGAAGGTCATAGTGGAGGTATTCTTCACAGGCGCACATGCCGTCATCACGACATCATTTCCATCCCCACCGGCATAATTGATGGTGAAATTATATCCACCGGAACTGAAGGCGGTACCTTGGGCAAATTGTCCTGATACGGCATCGGCAAGATCATTGTCTATAAGAACATAAGAATGACCATGTAGAGGAGTATACCCGATACTCAATATGAGATCGGCACCGCCAAGCGTGACCGTGCCATCTACATTAAACTGATCATAATCTGTACATACGGTAGTCCCGTTGATTTCCATATTGAGGTCATCGCCTGATGTCAGGACCATATTTCCCATGATGTTTACACATCCAGGACTATTACCAGGTGCAAATGCAAGATCCTTGGCAGAGGCATTTACATTTCCTGCATAAGATCCTGTAGGAATGGCTATCGTATGGCCGTTTTGTGTGTCCGCATCATCGATCGCGGCCTGGATGGTTGCAAACATTTCATTGGTCTGTACATTTAAAATATTACCCGTAGCTGGATTCACGGTGATAGTATACATACATGAACCCATGCAATCATACATATCCTCATAATTGTAGGTAATGGTATGCGTACCCAGGCCAGCATCGTCCGGATCAAACATTCCACCGCTAACACCCACTCCGGAATAAGTACCGCCGGTTGGGGTCGCTCCAGTCAGCATGAAAGGAGGATCATTTAGCACTACTGAAAAACTTGATGGACAAATTACATCCGGACAGTCCAGGCATTCAATCTGCCCTTCCAATGGATTGTATGTTCCGGATGGACAATCAATGCATTCCACCTGACCAGGATCAGGGTTGTATGTTTGGACCGGACATAATGTACAGGCTATGGCTCCTTGCGCTGCACTGAATTTTCCAGGCGGGCATTGCGTACAGGCTATGGCTCCCAAATTTTCATTAAAACTACCTGCAGCACACGGAGTGCAGGCTACTGACCCTGTTGCAGCACTATATTGCCCCGCGGGACAAAGTGTACATGAGGTGGCTCCTGTACTTGCGTTATAACTACCTGCCGCGCAAGGGGTACAAGATATAGACCCGGTCACACCGCTATACTGACCCGCGGGACAGGGTGTACAAGAGGTTGCGCCCATCAATGCATTATAACTACCCGCAGCACAATCTGTACATGCAACGGATCCTATCACATCACTATACTTTCCGGGAGGACACAATGTACAAGATGTCGCACCGAGACTTCCATTATAGCTTCCAGCTGCACACGGAATACAGGAAATGGCCCCTGATACAGCCACATACTGACCTGCAGGACAAGGAATCGGCCCCACTAATCCATCAGGACAGTAACTTCCAGGAGGACAAGACTGGCATCCGGTGATAACATTATACCCTTCCATCACGGTGATGACTGGGTATTGACCCGGAGCGCAGCCACAATTACCTGAATTGGAAATACTGCTGATGGTAAATGGACAGAAATCTGTATTGTCTGCCACATAACCTGAAGGTGGGGAACATGCCATGGTGGTCATTGCAGGATCACCCAAGCCATCCGCATCGATATCACGATAATAGGTATTGAGAGGTATCACCGTCATGGTGATAGTATTAGAGGTTACGATCGTTGGCACCGCACAATCTTCAGTCGAGGTCATAACACAAGTAACCACATCGCCATTGACCAGTCCCGCATCGGCATACGTAGGACTATTCGTGCCTACATCACCGCCATTGACTTTCCACTGGTAGGATGGTGTTCCTCCATAGGTTGGTGTGGCTGTAAACGTCACATTAGTGCCTGAACATATCGCGCCATTGGGTACGGCGGCAATCGCCACTGTAGGCAAGCATGTAACCTTGACCAACTCGACGGATGTGGCATTATAAACCACATCATAATAGGCTGGTTTCACCTCACTGCTAAAGGTACCCGTGATGGTTCCTGATGACAATTCAATGATGGTATAATTGCCATCCGGGACACTTCCCGTCTCTGTTACGGTCAGGGTACCATTCAGGGTGAGATTGCTGTTGCGCAGAAGCTGATCATGGCCAGTGCCTGGTCCGCTTCCATCCAATAACTCTATTGCTAAAGTGCTTGAAGCGGAAAGGGGTTGTGCACCCACCAGATTGATTATTCCTGGGGAGGCACCGGGAGCTATCGTGCCATTGTTGACAAACGAACCTGAGGAAAAATTAATCGTACCTACCCCCTTAATGGTCCCCGTGGCGGCATTGGTAAAAGTGGCTATACCTCCAAAAGTAGTTGAACCCGTACTGGTTTTATTAATGGTTCCATTATTGACAATAGAGCC
>CAZYHJ010000139.1:0-5913 GCA_964646645.1 uncultured Saprospiraceae bacterium
GCCGGGGGGCACGCGCCCGGCGGCGGCGGCACCGGCTCGACCGACGCCGGCGCGGGGACGCCGGGCGTTCGCGTCGACCGCCGCGAGGAGCGCCGGCTCGCCGCGCAGCGGCGCCAGCAGCTCGCCGAGCAGCTGCGCCCGCTCGAGCGCGAGATCGCGTCGATCGACGTTCGCCTTCCCGAACTCGAGCGTCGCTTCGCGTCGATCGAGACCGAGCTCGCGAACCCGCTGCTGTATCGCGACAACGCGCGCGCCGTCGAGCTCGCGCGGGAACGGGCGGCGCTCGCGCGCGAACGCGAAGCGCTCGAGACGCGCTGGCTGGAGCTCAGCGAGCTGACCGAGGCGATCCGCGCGAACGAGGGCGAGACCGCGGGATGACGCCGTGGCGGTCCCGGCGGCCCCGGGGCCGCCGGGGGCCGGACATTCGAGCCCGAACCGCCGGGGGCCGCGAGCGCCGTCAGCGTCTCCCGGCGCCCGGCGCCCGGCGTTCAGCGTTTCGCCCGCAGTTCCGCGTTCGCCTTGCGATCGGCGTTCACGCGCACCACACTCGGGCGTTCGCCCATCCGCTTCAGGTAGTCCCTCGCCCCCAGCCCCGCGAGCACGTCCTCGCCCCAGATCGCCTTCGTCGCCGACGAGATCAGCGGCAGGTGCACGATCGCCGCGCAGTCGGCCAGCGTGAACGCCGGGCCCGCCGCGAACGCATCGAGCTTCGCGAGGCGCGCGAACGCGGCGACGTTGCGCTCGAGTTCCTTGCGGGTGGCCGCGATCGTCTCGTCGCTCACCTTGCCGCCGAAGAACGCCTGCGGATAGAGCCGGCGCGCGACCAGTTCCAGGTGCAACTCCATGAACGCGACGATCTCGCGGACCTTCGCGCGCTCGTACGCCGCCTTCGGCAGCAGCGGCCGCTCGGGAAACGCATCCTCGAGGTACTCGACCAGCACCTGCGACTCGGCCAGCGGCCCGGCATCGGTCACCATGAAGGGCACCTTGCCGAGCGGGCTGCGCGCGAGCGTCGCCTCGTCCTTCTCGGCCCAGTTCAGTTCCTCCTCGAACGCGATGCCCTTCTCGAGCAGCGCGAGCTTGACCTTGTTGTAGTAGTTGCTCAGCGCGAAACCGCACAGCCTGATCATCGCCGTCTCCCGTCACGAAGTTGGATTGCGGAAAGTGGGGCGGCCAGTGTAGCCGGCGCGCCGGTCGGGCGCACGAAGCCCGGAACGCCGGCGGCCGCCGCCCGCGCCCGGTCCATTACAATCGACGGTTCGATCCCGAAAACCACGGAGACAGCCCCATGAGTTCGCCGTTCGAGCGCATCGGTGTGATCGGTGCCGGCGCGATGGGCCGCGGCATCGTCCAGCTCTACGCGCAGGCCGGCATTCCGGTCGTGGTCTACGACGCGCAGTCCGCCGCGGTCGACGCGGCGATGCTCTACCTGCGCGAGACCTTCGGCAAGCTGCACGAGAAGGGACGGCTGTCGGCCGCGGAGCGCGACGCCTGCCTCGCGCGCGTCACCGCGGCCGGCTCGCTCCAGGACTTCGCCGGCTGCGACCTCGTCATCGAGGCGGTGATCGAGCGGCTCGACGTCAAGCGCGAGCTCTTCAAGGCGCTCGAGGCGATCGTCACGCCGCAGTGCGTGATCGCGAGCAACACCTCGTCGCTGTCGATCACCGCGATCGGAGCCGCGTGCGCGCATCCCGGGCGCGTCGCCGGCTATCACTTCTTCAACCCGGTGCCGCTGATGAAGGTCGTCGAGGTCGTGCGCGGCGCGCGCACCGGCGACGCCGCGATCGCACGCCTCGTGCAGCTCACGCGCCACGCCGGCCACGCGCCGGTCGTGTGCATCGACACGCCGGGGTTCATCGTCAACCACGCGGGACGCGGCTTCGGCACCGAGGCGCTGAAGGCGCTCGGCGAAGGCGTGGCCGACGTCCCCACCATCGACCGCATCCTGCGCGAGCACGTGGATTTCGGCGGCCAGGGCTTCAAGCTCGGCCCCTTCGAGTTGATGGACCTCACCGGGCTCGACGTCTCCCACCCCGTGATGGAGTCGATCTACACGCAGTACTACGACGAGCCGCGCTTCAAGCCCTCGGTGATCGGCGCGCAGCGCGTCGCCGCCGGCCTGTACGGGCGCAAGACGCGCGAGGGCTTCTACCGCTACGAGGCCGGCGTTCAGCAGTCGGTGCCCGAGCCGGACGCTGCGCCCGCGCCCGCCGGGCTGCGCGTCTGGATCGCCCCGGGCCCCTCGCGCGCGGCGCTGGCCGATCTCGTCGTGGCCCTGGGGGCCGCGGTCGACGACGCCGCCGCGCCGTCGCCCGACGCGCTGGTGCTGCTCGCTCCGCTCGGCGAGGACGCGTCGAGCGCCGCCGCGGCGCTGCGCGTCGACGCCGGCCGCGCGGTCGCGATCGACACGCTCTTCCCGTTCGCGGCGCGCGCCTGCAAGCGCCGCGTGCTGATGACGACGCCCGCGACGAGCGCGCAGGCGCGCGACGCGGCCGCGTGCCTGTTCGCCGCCGACGGCGCGAAGGTCAGCGTGCTGCGCGACAGCCCCGGGTTCGTCTCGCAGCGGGTGGTCGCGATGATCGTCTCGATCGGCACCGAGATCGCGCAGCAGCGCATCGCGTCGCCCGAGGACATCGACACCGCGGTGCGCCTGGGCCTGGGGTATCCGGCCGGCCCGCTGACGATGGGCGATCGCCTCGGCGCGGCCAGGGTGCTCGAGGTGCTCGAGGGCATCCACCGCACCACGTCCGATCCGCGTTATCGCCCGGGGCCGTGGCTGCGTCGCCGCGCGCAGCTGGGCCTGTCGCTGCTGCACGCGGACTGACCCGATGCGCGCGACGCCCACCCCGCGCCGGAGCCCGGCATGAGCGCCGCGGCGCCCGCGCGCCTGATCGTCGAGCGCGACGCCCGCGTGCTGCGCCTGACGCTGTCGAACCCGACCGCGCGCAACGCGCTGCACCCCGACATGTACGCGGCGGGCCGCCGGGCGTTCGAGTCCGCGCGCACCGACCCCGACGTCCGCGCGGTGGTGCTCGCCGGCGAGGGCGACGTCTTCTGCGCCGGCGGCAACCTTCGGCGCCTGCTCGAGAACCGCGACAAGGACCCGGCGCTGCAGTACGCGTCGATCGACGCGATGCACGCGTGGGTGCGCGCGATCCGCGCCTGCGACAAGCCGGTCGTCGCCGCGGTCGAGGGCGCCGCCGCGGGCGCCGGATTCTCGCTCGTGCTCGCGTGCGACCAGGTCGTCGCCGCCGAGGACGCCTCGTTCACGATGGCCTACGTGAAGGTCGGCCTGTCGCCCGACGGCGGCGCCACGCACGGGCTGGCCACGCGCCTGCCGTATCCGCTCGCGTTCGAGCTCGCGTGCACCGGAGCACCGGTCGGCGCGCCGCGCCTGCACGCGCTCGGCGTGGTCAATCGCGTCGTGCCGCGCGGCCAGGCGCTCGCCGGCGCGATGGAACTCGCGCGCGCGTTCGCCGACGGCCCGCCGCGCGTGATCGCGCGCATCAAGCGGCTGCTCGACGGCGCCGCTGCCCCGGGCCTTCCGGCGCACCTCGACCGCGAGCGCGACGCCTTCCTCGACAGCCTGTTCGACACCGACGCCGGCGAAGGCATTCGCGCCTTCCTCGACAAGCGCAAGCCGCGCTTCGGCGGCGACTCCCACTGACCCGCCCATCCGACCCCGATCCGCAGGAGGCCACTTGAGCGACGCCACCCAACTGTTCTCCGGGACGATGCAGGTCCCCGAGCGCCACCGCTTCGACCACCACGCGCTCGAGGCGTACCTGAAGCGGCACCTGCCGGACTTCGCCGGCCCGCTCACGGTGGAACTGTGCAAGGGCGGGCAGTCCAACCCCACGTACAAGCTGGTCACGCCGGGCCGCACCTACGCGATGCGCGCCAAGCCCGGGCCGGTCGCGAAGCTGCTGCCGTCGGCGCACGCGATCGAGCGCGAGTACAAGGTGATCAGCGCGCTCGGCCCCACCGGCGTGCCGGTCCCGAAGGCGTACTGCCTGTGCGAGGACGAGAGCGTGATCGGGCGCGCGTTCTACGTCATGGAGTTCGTCGACGGGCGCGTGCTCTGGAACCAGGGACTGCCGGAGAGCTCGAAGGCCGAACGCACCGCGATCTACCACGAGATGAATCGCGTGATCGCGGCCTTGCACAGCGTCGACTACGCCGCGATCGGGCTGGCCGACTTCGGCCGTCCCGGCAACTACTTCGCGCGCCAGATCAGCCGCTGGAGCAAGCAGTACCAGATCTCCGAGATCGACAAGATCCCCGAGATGGACCGCCTGATCGAGTGGCTGCCGGCCAACATCCCGGCCAACGACGAGACCACGATCGTCCACGGCGACTACCGCCTCGACAATCTCGTGTTCGCGCACGGCGAGCCGAAGATCCTCGCGATCCTCGACTGGGAACTCTCCACGCTGGGCCACCCGCTGGCCGACTTCTCCTACCACTGCATGAGCTGGCGCATCCCGCCCGCGCAGTTCCGCGGCATCGGCGGGCTCGACCTCCCCGCGCTCGGGATCCCGGGCGCCGAGGAGTACATCCGCATGTACTGCGAGCGCACCGGCCGCTCCGTCGCGCAGGTGCTGGAGCACTGGGAGTTCTACATGGCGTACAACATGTTCCGGCTGGCCGCGATCCTTCAGGGGATCGTCAAGCGGGTGCAGGACGGGACCGCGTCCAACACCCAGGCCGCCGAGAGCGCCGACCGCGTGCGACCGCTCGCCCTGATGGGCTTCGCGAGCGCGCAGAAGCTGGGTGCCTGAGCGAGACGCTCGCGCGGGCACCCCCGACCGAAGACCCGAAGCCACCGCTTGCCCCCGAGGAGGGAACCATGGATTTCACCTATTCGCCCAAAGTGCAGGAAATGCGCGCGCGCCTGAACGCGTTCATGGACGAGCACATCTACCCGAACGAAGGGCTGCACCACGAGCAGATCGAGACCGCCCGCCGCAAGGGCAACCCGTGGGTGCCGGTCCAGATCGTCGAGGACCTCAAGCCGAAGGCGCGCGCCGCCGGGCTGTGGAACCTGTTCCTGCCGCACTCGACCCGCGTTCCCGAGGGCCTGTCGAACCTCGAGTACGCGCCTCTGTGCGAGGTGATGGGCCGCGTGTACTGGGCCTCCGAGGTGTTCAACTGCTCGGCCCCCGACACCGGCAACATGGAGACGCTCGAGCGCTACGCGAGCGAGCCGATCAAGCGCCAGTGGCTCGACCCGCTGCTGCGCGGCGAGATCCGCTCCGCGTTCGCGATGACCGAGCCCGCGGTGGCGTCGTCCGACGCCACCAACATCGCGTCGCGCATCGAGCGCAAGGGCGACCGCTACGTGATCAACGGCCGCAAGTGGTGGACCTCCGGCGCCGCCGACCCGCGCTGCAAGATCTTCATCTTCATGGGCAAGACGAACCCCGATGCCGGCCGCCACGAGCAGCAGTCGATGATCGCCGTGCCCGCCGACACCCCGGGGATCACGATCGTCCGCCCGCTGTCGGTGTTCGGCTACGACGACGCGCCCCACGGCCACGCCGAAGTCGTCTTCAAGGACGTCGAGGTGCCGGTCGAGAACATCCTGCTCGGCGAAGGCCGCGGCTTCGAGATCGCGCAGGGTCGCCTCGGCCCGGGCCGCATCCACCACTGCATGCGCTCGATCGGCGTGGCCGAGCGCGCGCTCGAGTACATGTGCCGGCGCCTGTCCTCGCGCATCGCGTTCGGCAAGCCGGTGTCGCAGCAGAGCGTGTGGCACGAGCGCATCGCCGACGCGCGCTGCATGATCGACCAGGCACGCCTGCTCACGCTGAAGGCCGCCCACATGATGGACACGGTCGGCAACAAGGTCGCGAAGTCCGAGATCGCGATGATCAAGGTCGTCGCGCCGAACATGGCGTGCCAGATCATCGA
>CAZYHJ010000140.1:0-5907 GCA_964646645.1 uncultured Saprospiraceae bacterium
CTAGGGCCTGTCACACTCCGAACGAGCCTGCGCCGGGCGGCGCGCGCTCGAGGGCATCGGCCGGTGCCTCCCGGCGCTTCGCAGCATCGGCGTGCGCGCCCCGCGGGCTTGCGTTATGTTGGCGGCTTCGCCGCACCTCGACCGCAACACCCGGAGGCTCCCCCGATGACCGTCCTCGTCAACCGCCGCGCGTTCGGCGCCGTCCTCGCCGCCTGCGCGCTCGCGCATGCCGGTATCGCGCTCGCGCAGGACAAGGTCGTCTTCGCGACCAACTGGAAGGCACAGGCCGCGCACGGCGGCTTCTACCAGGCGCTCGCCGACGGCACCTACAGGAAGGCCGGGCTCGACGTGACCATCCAGCAGGGCGGGCCGCAGGTGAACAACCGCCCGCTGCTGCCCGCCGGCAAGATCGACTTCCTGATGACCGGCAACCTGCTGCACTCGTTCGACAACGTGAAGAACGGGCTGCCGGTGATCGTCGTCGCCGCGATGTTCCAGAAGGACCCGCAGGCGCTGCTCGCGCACCCCGGCCAGGGGTACGAGAAGTTCTCGTCGATGTCGAGCGCGCCGATCGTCATGGTCGCGAAGGACGGCCAGTTCACGTGGTGGCAGTGGCTGAAGGTGCAGCACGGCTTCAAGGACGAGCAGTTGAAGCCCTACAACTACAACCTCGCGCCGTTCCTCGCGAACAAGCGCGCGGTCCAGCAGGGCTACTCGGTCGCCGAGCCGATCTACGTCGAGAACCAGGGGAAGTTCAAGCCGGTGGTGCACCTGCTCGCCGACCACGGCTTCTCCACGTACTCGACCGTGATCGAGGCGCGCACCGACACCGTGAAGAACAAGCCCGACCTCGTGAAGCGCTTCGTCGACGCGTCGATCGTCGGCTGGGTCAACTACCTCTACGGCGACCGCAAGGCCGCCAACGAGATGATGCGCAAGGAAAACCCGGAGATGACCGAGGAGGAGCTCGAGAAATCGGTCGCGCTGATCCGGCAGCAGGGCGTCGTCGACTCGGGCGACGCGCTGACGATGGGCATCGGCGCGATGACCGAAGCGCGGATCCGGGACTTCTACGACCAGATGGTCAAGGCCAGGCTGTACAAGCCGGGCGAGGTGGACCTGAAGAAGGTCGCGACCACCGAGTTCGTCAACAAGGGCGTGGGGCTCGACGTGAAGAAGGCGCTGGGCGCGAAGTGAGCCGGGCTCGGCGGCCGGGGCGCGGGCCGGGCGCACGCGGCGCGTCGCGGACCGCCCGCGCACGGCCGACGGGCCGCGGCCGCCCTCCTCAGAAGTCGACCTTCTCGCCCGGGTTCAGCACGAAGACCTTGACCGGCGCAGTGCCGAGCGCCTGCACGTACTCGTGCGGCGTGCCCTTGAGCTGCGGGATCGTGCCGTAGTGCATCGGGATCGCGTAGCGCGGCTTGACGAAGTCGCGCGTCGCGTCCGCCGCGTCCTTCGGGTCCATCACGAAGTGCCCGCCGATCGGGACCAGCAGCAGGTCGGGCTTGTAGCGCTCGCCGATCAGCTTCATGTCGCCGAAGAGCGCCGTGTCGCCCATGTGGTAGATCTTGAACCCGTTCTCCATCTCGATGATGAAGCCCACCGGCTCGCCGCCGGGATGGATCTCGCTCTTGCCGGTGACGGGATTGCGCCACAGCAGCTCCGAGGAATGCTCGGCGTGGGTCGCGGTGATCTTCGGGCCGTTGGGGCCGAACGGCGTGATCGTCCCGCCCTTGCCGAATTGCGGCGCGAGCTCCGTCGGGAGAACGCCCAGAGTCGACAGCGTCAAGGCCAAGCCCGCCGGGCCCCAGACGGGCGCATTCTGCCGCTTCGCGAGTGCCGGCGCATCGGCGAAATGATCGACGTGCGCGTGCGTGACCAGGATCAGGTCCACCCTGCCCAACGCGTCGAGATTCTTCCATTCGGGGGGCGTCTTCGGATTCGACGTCACCCAGGGATCGGTGACGATCACCTTGCCCCCCGGAGTCGTGATTCGGAACGCCGCGTGGCCGAGCCAGACAACCTCGGTCTTGCCCTGTGCAACCACGCTGGCCGCGAACAGCGCGAGCAGCGCTGCGGTGAGGACCCGTCCGAACGTGACCATCTGCATGCCTCCTGGGTTGACGCGGTACCGATATCTTGTCGGGCGCCCGACCGGTCCGGCGCCGACTGATTTTCCTGCAATGCTCGCACCCCGCCCTGCACGCTGACAATTGCCGCGCGCCGAAATCCACGCGACGCCGTCGACGAGCACGAGTCGCCGGACTGCACCCGCGGCGACTCACACGATGCGCAGCGCCGTTGCCCTGCGCGGTGCCGGAAAGCGCCGCTCGATCTCGGCGAGCGCGTCCGAGTCGAGATCGAGCGCGGCCGCCGCGACGTTCTCGCGCAGGTGCCGGTCGGCGCTCGCCTTCGGGATCGCGATCACGCCGGGACGCGACGCGAGCCACGCGATCGCGACCTGCGCGGCACTGGCGCCGATGCGCGCGCCGACCGCGGCCAGCGTCGCGTCGCCGGCCAGCCGGCCTTCGTCGAGCGGGCAGTACGCCATCAGCGCCATCGATCGCTCGCGCAGCCACGGCAAGACGTCGAACTCGACGCCGCGCGTGGACGCGCTGTAGTAGACCTGGTCGGCCGCGCACGCGCCGCCCGCGGACAGCGCGGCGAGCTCGCGCAGGTCGTCGGCGTCGAAGTTGCTCACGCCCCACTGACGGATCTTGCCGGCGTCCTTCAGCCGCTCGAACGCGTCCACCGTCTCGGCGAGCGGGTGCGAGCCTCGCCAGTGCAGCAGGTACAGGTCGATGCGGTCGGTGCGCAGCCGCGCGAGGCTGCGCTCGCACGCGGCCGCGGTGCCGCGCCGGCTGGCATTGTGGGGCGTGACCTTGCTGACGACGAAGACCTCGTCGCGCCGCCCCGCGAGCGCCTCGCCGACCACCTCCTCCGCGCCGCCGTCGCCGTACATCTCGGCGGTGTCGACCAGCCGCACGCCGAGATCGAGCGCGGCGCGGATCGCGGCCACCTCGCCGCGGCGCGCGCCCGTGCGCTCGCCCATCCGCCAGGTGCCGACGCCGAACGCCGGCAGCCGTTCACCCGATGGCAGTACGACCGTGCGGCTCACGCCTTCGTCACCCGGTAGCCCAGGCGCGGGAAGTGCACGACCACCTCGCCCGCGCGCGGGTCGGTGCGGCGCACCGCGATCGAGTCCGCGTCCGCGTCGGCGAGGATCCCGGACGTGGGCTCGACGCCGTAGTCGGTGGCTGCGACGACGACCGCGTCGCCGACGCCCGCGCCGTCGATCTCGCGCAGGCTGCGCCCGGGCAGCATCGCCGGCGACGCGGCGCGCGCGGCCTCGATCGCCTGCGCGGCGGTGATCTCGCGCGGCGTGCCGTGGCCGATCGCGGCCATGCGCCCCATCCAGCCGCGCAGGTGAGGGTACGGGTCCATCACCGCGGCCATCGGGCCGGCGCGCCGCACGAACCACAGCGGGTGGTACACCGAGAAGTCCGCGACGCGCGCGTGCTCGCCGGACAGGAAACGGCGGCCGTCGGCGAGCTGGGCGTCGAGCCGCGGCAGCACCGTCATCAGCAGCATCGTCGCCTCCGCCAGCGACGGGCGCGGGCTGTTGCCGCCCTCGCGGAACGCCTTGCGGTCGGCCGCGAAGGCCGCGCGCTCGGCCGGCGTCTGGTCCGCGAACATCGCGGCCGCGCCCGCGGGCTGCAGCGCGTACGCGACCGCCGCGGTGAAGAGCTGCCGGTCGCCGAACTGCGCGAGCGCGAGGTCCGACGCCGCGGTGTGGTCCGAGAACATCGGCGCAGACGGGTGCAGCCGCTCGAGCACCCGCGCGATCAGCGCGGTGTCGCAGTACACGTCGGCGCCGACCTGCAGCACCGGCGTGCGGCGGTAGCCGCCGGTCAGCGCGAGCAGGTCGGGCTTGGGCATCACCATCGGGATCGTCACGGACGCCCACGCGAGCCGCTTCAGGCCCAGCATCAGCCGGGTCTTTTCGGCGAACGGCGACGCCGGGTAGTGGTGCAGGATCGGTTCGCTCATGGCGCGGGCTCGGGTCGAAGCGGTGCGAAGGCGTCAGGTTACCCGAGCGCCGCGCACCCGGCGCGCCGCGCGCATGCGCGACAATGCGTACACCGCCGTTCGACCCCGGAGCCGCCCGCCGCCATGCCACGAGTGCTTCGCTACGCGCTGGTCTCGATCCGCGAGATCGTGATGACCGCCGGGCCGTTCGCCGTGCTCGCCGTCGGAGTGCTCGTGCTCGCGTACTGGTGGATGAACCCGACGCCGCCCAGGCGCGTGACGCTCGCGACCGGCCCCGAGCGCAGCGCCGGCGAGACCTTCGGCAACGCCTACAAGGCGTCGCTGGCGCGCTACGGGATCACGCTCGAGCTGCTCCCGACCGCGGGGTCCGCCGAGAACCTCGCGCGGCTCGCCGACCCCGTCGCGAGCGTGGACTTCGGCTTCGTGCAGGGCGGCACGCGCGGCGCCGACGAGGCGGGCACGCACGGGCTGGTCTCGCTGGGCAGCCTCTTCTACGAGCCGGTGTGGATCTTCTATCGCGAGGCGGCGCTGCCGCCGCCCGAGCGGCCCGCCGCCGGCGCGCGGCCCGCGCGCACGCCGCCGCCGCGGCTGCGCCAGCTCGCGCAGATGCGCGGCTGGACCGTGAACGTCGGCACCGAGGGCAGCGGCGTTCCGCGCCTGTTCGCGCGCCTGATGGAGGCCAACCGCATGGACGCCGACGCGGTGAGCACGCGCACGCTCGAGCCGACGCCGGCGGTGGTCGAGCTGCTCGACGGCCGCCTCGACGCGCTGGTGTTCGCGTCCGCGCCCGAGTCGCCGCTGGTGCAGATGCTGCTGCAGACGCCGGGGATCGGCACCTTCGAGTTCGCGCAGGCCGAAGCCTACGCGCGCCGCTTCGAGTTCCTCTCGCGCGTGGCGCTGCCGCGCGGCATCGTCGACCTCGGACGCGACATCCCGCCGCGCGAGCTGCCGCTGGTCGCGACGACGACGACGCTGGTCGCGCGCGAAGGCACGCACCCGGCGCTGCTGCAGCTGATGATGCAGGCCGCCGCCGACGTGCACCGCGCGCCCGGCTGGTTCCAGCGCGCCGGCCAGTTCCCGAGCGCGGACGCGAGCGAGATCCCGGTCTCCGACGTGACCCGGCGCTTCCTGCGCGACGGGCGCCCGTTCCTGCAGCGCTACCTGCCGTTCTGGCTGGCGAACCTGATCGAGCGCATGTGGCTCGTGCTCGCGGCGATCGTCGCGGTGCTGATCCCGCTGTCGCGCGTCGTGCCGCCGATTTACACGTTCCGCGTGCGCCGGCGCGTGTTCCGCTGGTACGCGAAGCTGCGTTCGATCGAGGACGAGATCGCGACGCTGGGCACGCCCGAGGGCGCGGACCGCGAGCGCCTGTCGAAGGCGCTCGACGAGCTCGACGCGCACGCCGAGCGGATCACGGTGCCGCTGTCGTACACCGACGAGCTGTACGCGCTGCGCGGGCACATCTCGATGGTGCGCGCGCGGCTGGGCTGAGCCGGGGTTTCGCGGCGCATGCGCCGGCGAAGCGGCGCCGCGGGCATCCCTACTTCAGCGGCTTGAAGCGCAGCCGGTGCGGGCGCGCGCCTTCCTCGCCGAGGCGCCGCTTCTTGTCTTCCTCGTACTCGTGGTAGTTGCCGTTGAAGAAGGCCCACTTCGAGTCGCCCTCGCAGGCGAGGATGTGGGTGGCGATGCGGTCGAGGAACCAGCGGTCGTGCGAGATCACCATCACGCAGCCGGCGAACTCGAGCAGCGCGTCTTCCAGCGCGCGCAGCGTCTCCACGTCGAGGTCGTTCGACGGCTCGTCGAGCAGCAGCACGTTGCCGCCCTCGGACAGCGTCTGCGCGAGGTGCAGCCGCCCGC
>CAZYHJ010000141.1:0-5906 GCA_964646645.1 uncultured Saprospiraceae bacterium
TATGCCAGTGAAGATCTGACGGACGGCGATACGGTCTATGTGCAGGATGCGAAAGGTAAAATCATTGGTACCGGTCACTATCAGGACAGTAGTCTCGCGGTTAGGTTGCTGGCGTTTGAAGAAGTCACACCGGATGCATCTTTCTGGCGCACAAGGCTCAGGGAAGCTGCCCAATGCAGAATGTCATTGGGCATACCTGTGACTGGCAGCACAGATACGTTCAGACTTGTACATGGTGAGGGTGATCAACTCCCCGGACTCATTATCGACATTTATGGCCCTGTCGCCGTGGTCCAGGCCCATTCCATAGGCATGTACAAAGCCATGGAAGCGATATCGAAAAGTTTGCTTGATATCCCGGGACTCCCGATTCAAGCTGTTTACAATAAAAGTTATGATGCGCTGCCATCCACGTTTGCCAAACAAACCAACGATGGTTGGGTAAGCGGAAGTTTTGATCAGGATCTGGTTGTCCGCGAAAACGGGGTATCCTTTTCTATCGATGTGGTGACGGGACAAAAAACCGGCTTCTTTCTCGATCAACGTGAAAACAGGGCCTTGGTTCGCCGGTATGCTAAAGACAAAGATGTATACAATGGTTTTTGTTACACCGGAGGCTTTTCATTGTACGCACTGGAAGGCGGAGCACGCAGTGTGGTGTCCATGGATTCCTCTGCATCAGCTATGGAACGGCTGGAACAAAATCTTAAGCTCAATACGTTTTCAGGTTCGCATCAATCCATTAAGGAGAATGTACTCACCTGGCTCACCCATACCGATAGCACTTTTGATTTGGTGATCGTTGACCCACCTGCTTTCGCCAAAAGTCTCAATAAAAGACACAATGCCGTACAAGCCTACAAGCGGCTCAATATGATGGCTATGTCAAAAGTGAGGAAAGGCGGTATGCTGTTTACGTTTTCATGTTCACAAGTGGTAGACAAACCCCTCTTCCATAACACCATCGTCGCTGCCGCCATTGAATCCGGGCGGATGGCCCGCGTGGTGCATGAACTCAGTCAGGGCCCGGATCATCCGGTTTCTATTTTCCATCCCGAAGGTCATTATCTGAAGGGCCTGGCACTATACCTCGATTGAGCAGCGATGCTTTTGCCTGACCACCGTTGACTGAAAATAGGTTTACTTTATACTCAGATTCAAACACTATTTTTAAAATATCATGACCGTTACCACAAGCTTAATCCATACACATGAAGGCGATGTCTCCATTATAAAACTCAATCGTCCAGACCGGTACAATAGTTTCAACCGCGAAATGGCCCTGGCTTTGCAGGACTTGCTGGATCATTGCGCAGTCGATGGATCAAGATGTGTCGTCCTCACCGGCGAAGGAAAAGCCTTCAGCGCAGGGCAGGACCTCAACGAAGTCGTTGATCCGAACGGACCGGCGATGGAAACAATCGTTGCCGAGCATTACAACCCGATCATCACACGCCTTCGCGACCTCGAAATCCCTGTTATCGCAGCCGTCAATGGCCCGGCCGCAGGTGCAGGCGCGAATATTGCTCTCGCATGCGACATTGTCATCGCCAAATCTTCCTCCTATTTCCTCCAGGCCTTTAGTCACATCGGTCTGATCCCGGATAGCGGAGGCACATATCATCTCCCACGTTTGATTGGGTTCCAGAGAGCAAGCGCATTGATGATGTTAGGGGAGAAAGTCGCAGCCAAAGACGCCGAAGCCATGGGGATGATTTATAAATGTATTCCGGATGAAGAATGGGAGACGTATGTGCAAACACTGAGTCAGAAAATCGCAGCAATGCCGACACGTGGTTTGGCGCTCACCAAACGGGCCCTCAACGCTTCTTTGGAAAACAGCCTTTCCGCTCAGTTGGAGGTGGAAGAGAAAATTCAGACCGCGGCGGGAAAAACAGCAGACTATCATGAGGGTGTCCAGGCCTTCCTCGAAAAACGAAAACCAAATTTTACAGGTAGATGAACCGCTTAGCCGTAATAGGTGCCGGAGCCATGGGCAGAGGTATTGGCCAGGTCGCCGCGATGGCAGGTCTTGAAGTCATATTGTATGATGCCTTTCCGGACGTCAGGATAAAAGCCAGAGATGCTATTCTAGACTCCCTTAACAAACTCTCTGCTAAAGGGAAGTTATCATCGGAAGAAGTTACCACTATTTTTGGGAGGATATATTTTATAGACAATATCGATGGCATTGCCGAAAGTGATCTTGTCATCGAAGCCATCATAGAAGACGAAGCCGCCAAGCGGGATTTATTTACCACGATCGAACCCATGGTTGGCGATCATGCGATCATAGCTACTAATACTTCTTCCCTTTCAGTAACGGCACTGGCAAGAGCATTGAAGCGGCCTGAGCGTTGTATCGGTATACATTTTTTCAATCCGCCTTTGCTGATGCAACTGGTGGAAGTCATTCCTGCCTTGCAGACTTCGTCAGAAGTATTGGAAAAGGTAAAGCACGAGATTACGAAATGGGGAAAGCATGTGGTGGTGGCTAAAGACACACCCGGATTTATCGTCAATCGAATAGCCCGACCATTTTACGGTGAAGCTATGCGTATCGCTGAAGAACAACTGGCAACTCCCGCTGAAATTGACCTGGCCATGAAAACGTTTGGTCAGTTTCGCATGGGCCCATTCGAACTCATGGATTTTATCGGCCATGATGTCAATGATGCGGTTACCCGCAGCGTATGGACCGCCATGCATTTTGACCCGAGATATAAACCTTCCCTTTTACAAGGCAATCTGGTCAAAGCCGGTTGGTTGGGCCGGAAAACAGGCAGAGGATTTTATTCCTATCCGCCTGCAGAAAATTATACACAACCGGAAATCCGTAACCACCACAAGTTTATTTTTGACAGGATCATCACTATGCTCATCAATGAGGCTGCAGATGCGTTATACCTTGGCGTCGCTTCCCGGGATGATATCGATACGGCTATGACCCTTGGTGTCAATTACCCAAAGGGCTTGCTTCGATGGGCAGATGAAATCGGGCTGGCAGCGTGTGTGCGCCTCCTGGACGATTTATATCACACATACCACGAAGAACGTTATCGTTGCAGTCCCTTGCTCAGAAAAATGGCCACCGGCCAGCAAACATTTTACACATGAATAAGATCGTCAGCCAGATGTATGACGGAGATCTCTTCTCCCAATGGTTGGGCATCCGCCGGCTGAAAGAAGGGGAAGGGTTTTGCACATTGGAGATGGAAGTGCGGCCCGAGATGGTCAATGGCTTTGGTATCGCGCATGGGGCTATAACATATGCCCTCGCCGACAGTGCCCTGGCATTTGCCTCCAACGCTCACGGCAGGAAGGCCGTATCGATCGAGACGTCCATTAATCATCTCAAGCCGGTTCATGTAGGGGATCTGCTCACCGCCGTAGCTGAGGAAGTATCGCTGAGTCACAAGTTGGCGATTTACCAGATCAAAGTATTACGACATGATGATTTGGTGGCTCTCTTTAAAGGCGTTGTCTACCGGAAGGAAGAAGTATGGGATGTCAGCTAAATCCGGAGCGGGATGGGAAAATGCATTAGCCATATTCTATTGCGATTACTGTTAGTATTCATTGTTTTCAGCCTTCCATTATGGCTCTCCGCACAGCGTAATATTTATAAGACAAGGACCGGGCAAATAGATTTTGTATCCAAAGCTCCATTGGAAACCATCAAAGCCACTTCTGCTCATCTTGAAGGGGTGATTGACGCCACCGCGCTTTCTTTTGCCTTTACGGTCACCATCAAGACGTTTCAAGGGTTTAACAGCAGCCTGCAACAGCAACACTTTTATGAAAACTACATGGAGACGGATAAGTATCCCAAGGCTACATTTACCGGAAAGATCATTGAGCCGGTAGATCTGACGCAACCAGGCACCTACCAGATTCGGGCAAAGGGGAAATTGGATATTCATGGAATGAGTAAAGAGCGCATCATCCGTGTAGACATCATCTCTACAGGTATCGAATTAAAAATTAAGTCACGTTTTGTTGTTCCTTTGGAAGATCATCTGATAGAAGTGCCAAAGATTGTCAATCAGAAAATCGCTGAGGAAATCGATGTGACCGTGCAGGGCACTTTATTGCTGGAAGGGAAATCATGAAACATAGATTAGCGCTTCTCCTGCTTTGTTGCTCCAGCATCTTGTCCGGCCAGCAATACCATTTCACCACGCAACCGTTTTTTCAGGAATCAGATGTTCGTTCGATCAGCCTCATTTATCAATCGTCAGATGATTTAATATGGTTGGGTACTAACTATGGCCTGTATTCATTTGACGGAAGGACATACACTCACCGACCGCGATCTGATCGTAAGTCGTCCAAACCCACGGCTATCGCGCAGGACCCGAATGGTGTATTGTGGATTGGATTCGAAGACGGGTATGTTGAGGTTCGTCGTGCCATGCAGGGTACTCCAACTATCCCGGGGGATTCCCTTGAGGGGGCCGCTGTTACAGGGATAGTTTTTGGCCATGATACGCGGATATTTATCTCCACCTATGGAAAGGGGTTGTGGGCATACTCCAATGGACAGTGGTCTCGTATCCGGTATGGAAAACTTGCATTCATTCAGGACATCTATGATGTATGGATAGATCATGACGGTGGAGTATGGCTGGCTACAGATGAGGGCATTTGGATTTATCGGTCCGGAAGCAAACCATCACTGGAGCATATAGGTCGGGACGATGGATTGCCTGACGAAATTGTAACGCAGTTGGAAGGAGATGGTGTATCAGGACTGTGGGTTGGATTATATGACGGGAGATTGGCTTACATCAGGTACAAGGACCAAGCCTATTCCGTAGAGAGAAAGAATGAGCCATTGGCCTCTGATGCCATTGCGTTTACTTTAAGTCGGGCAGGAGAATTATGGTTCAGTGCGGACAGAAAGATTGTGCGCTATTCTGCTGAAGGAAAGCCTGAGCGGATATCCCTGCCAAAGGAGATGGAAGATCGGCATTCTGCATTGTTTGTCGATCATACAGGAAATCTCTGGCTCGCCGCGGGAAATAAACTTTATATCGCTGATCCTGAGTTTTCTTTCTACAAACCTGCAGTAAAGGGCATCCAGACCATTGCATTGCATGAGGAGCATGTATGGTTAGGTTGTGAGACCGGATTGTATGAGATGAATTTGCTTACCCAAAAGGCAGAGGGCCGATTGCAAAACCAAAAAATAAATGTAATCTCTTTATTTGCCGATAGTGCCGGTTTCATCTGGATCGGGACCTTTGGCCAGGGGCTTTATTGTTTTGATCCGCTGAGAAACAGATATAGGCATTGGAGCGAAAAGGATGGTCTTGCCAATGGAAGCATTCTGAATATTGATGGATTTGGGAACACTGTTTTTCTGGCTACGTTGGGGGGCATCTCATCGATCCGATGGAACGAGGATCCAATCAGAGGACCGGTGACGATTACAGATTTTTTTAAGCAATATGATTTTCCACCCGGTTATGTCTATGATGTATTTGTGGATGCGGATCGCCAGGTTTGGTTTGGTACCGATGGTAAAGGTTTGTTTAAATGGTCAAACAACAACTTTTCACCTTTTGCTATTCCGGACTTCCAGCACGAGGAAGAGGATGTTTCATTAAAAACAATCTATAGCATCACGCAGGATCCGGATAAAAACATTTGGATTTCAGGGGAGAACGGCCATGTCGTTTGTTTCAAACGCTCAGGAGAATTGCTTAAAAGTTACCAGAATGCCAAGGGAATGGTGAATACCCTTTCTTTATCGGCCGCGGATGAAATTATGAAGATCAATGATGGAAGCATCAGATTGATCAGGAATAATGGAATGAATGAATACCTTGATCAGCACGCTGGTTTGGAGCATTTCTCGCCGAGTATCAATGCGGTATGCAAAGGTCCGGATGGATCCATTT
>CAZYHJ010000142.1:0-5874 GCA_964646645.1 uncultured Saprospiraceae bacterium
GAGGCGCGGCGGCTGACGCCCGAGGAAGTCGAGAGGCATGACGCTGCGCGATGAAAAATGAAGGATGAACGAGGCGTCGCGCCGGCGTTCATCGCGCAGCGTTTTCCAATGCCCGACGTTCACATCGACTCGGTTCTACGTGGCAGCCGGTAACCGCGTGATCACCCTGCAGGGTTGGAGCCCGGATCCGGGGAGGGACAACTCTGTCTTCGTGGATCCGGTGCAGGTCGCATTTCCGCAGGGTTGTGGTCAGTAGCCGAGTCGTTGATGGCCGAAATGCCATTGCCAACGGTGGACTGATAGCGCGGAAAGTCGGTGAGAACCTCTTCGACCTCTGCTCAAGAGCGCGCGGGGCGGCCGACTGGCTGCAAGTCCTGGAATCGTCTTCGGCGACTATGGCGCGACCGGCCTCGCCCCCGATAGCAGCGGGCCCATTGCATCGCGTTCGTTCACGGAGGACGCAATGAGATCGCGTGTATGGCGCGTTGGTGGAAACGGTCTCGGAAAGGCCATCCGCGCGTGCCATTTCGTCGAATCGATTGCGACACTCACGCTGGTTCTGGCTTCACCTTTGTCGGCGCAAGTTGTCTCCGGCAAGGTCAAGCCAATCCAGACCTGGTGTACGGCATGGGGAGGAGGATTCGACACTCCTCAGCAGGCGTGCGACTACCTTGGTTTCGGAACAAGGACGTTGACGTACATTCCCGACGAAACGCGCCCCGCCTACTTCCCCGGTGGCGCATGTCGCGATCTGAGTGCGCCGCCGAACAACCCCTATCAGCAGTTCACGCAGAAACCCAAGTACTGTCCGCTGCCCGGCTATCAAGTAAAGGATTTTGTGTCTGGTGTTCCATGGGCAGGATGCGTTCGCGGCTGGACGGACTCATTCAGCGGCACGGATGCGATGTATTGCCAACGCGTCGGCGTCGACCCGAACAAGAACAAGGGGGCTTGTGACGGTACAGGGGCAAGCGCAGGGGTTGGCAACCCGATCCACACAGGTATCTACAACAAGTATCAAGTGGAGGTGGACTTTGCAATTGGTTCGGGTCGGATGTCGCGGCTTTTCGAGCGGACGTACAACAGCGCCGGCGCGCCCACGGGCCTTGAAACTGGAGGCGTGCCTGTTCCGACGTATTTCGGCAGAAGATGGGCGAGCACGCTGGATCGGAAGCTGATTCGCTACGACTATGGTGCCGACGGCACCGTATGGGCGGTACGGCCTGATGGAAAGATCTATTTCTTCAACCGCGTTGGCCCCGCGTGGTTGCCTGATCCGGATGTCATCGACGTCTTGACCGTTGTCGTAGATGGATCAGGCGCCCAGACCGGCTGGAAGTACGTAAGCGGTCGCGACGAAGACGTGGAGACCTATGACCTGAATGGACGGCTGACCTCTCTATCCAATCGCGCTGGCTACAAGCTTGACCTTCAGTATGTAGCAGGGAAGCTTTCCACCGTCTCGGATGTGTTCGGAAACTCCATCTCGATGACGTTTGGAAGCAACGGCATGGTCGCTTCGATGACTGATGCCGGAGGATACGTGTTCGGATATGCGTATGACTCTCGGGGCAACTTGACGGAAGTGAACGGCCCCGGACCGACTACACGCAGATATCACTATGAGAACCCGACGTTCAGGAACGCTCTGACAGGCATGACCGATGAGCTGGGAGTCCGGTATTCAACCTTCACGTACGACAGTTTTGGAAGTGCCGTCGCCACGGAGTTGGCAGGAGGTGTGAACCGATGGTCGATCGCGACCGTTGCGGGACCAAAGCTGCGAGTAACCGATCCCCGAGGATATTCGAGCGACAGGACGTTCGTGGAACTGCACGGTGTCACCAAGCTTGCGACTTCCACTCAGCCGTGTCCTTCCTGCGGTGCTTCGGGAGCAGCAAGTGCGGCAACCTATGACCTCAATGGAAATTTGGCTTCAAGTACGGATTTCCGAGGTAAGAAGACGTGCTACGCCTACGACACGGCGCGCAATCTGGAGACGTCGAGACTGGAAGGGGCGACCTCCGCCGAGGTCTGCTCGACGGTCCTCGCCACGCCACCGAATCGACCCGATGTCCGGAAGGTCACCACGACGTGGCACACGACCCGAAGGCTGCCGGCCACGATCGTGGAACCCGCGCCGGGCGGGACGAAGACGACCGCCTTCACCTACGACGCGTCGGGCAACCTGACGCAGAAGAAGATCACCGCGCCGAGGAACGACGGCACCTCGACCACGATGACGAGGACCTGGAAGTGGACCTACGGCAGCTTCGGCCGGGTGCTCACCGCGACCGACCCGAACAACAAAGTCACGACGACCACCTATCACTCTGATAGCGATCCGGACCTCGGCAAGCGCGGACAAATCGCGACCGTGACGAACCCGCTCGGGCACCTCACGCAATACACCACCTACGACGCCGGGAACCGCCTGACCGCGATGAGCGACCCCAACGGGCTGGTCACGACCATGACCTACGACTCGCGCGGACGGATGACCTCGCGAAACGTGGGCGGCGAGACCACGGTCTACACGTATGACCTGGCCGGGCAGCTTACCGGGGTCGATATGCCGGATGGCGCGACGCTCGCCTATGTCTACGACGCCGCGCACCGCCTGACCGAAGTCCACGACGGACTCGGCAACAAGATCGTCTACACGCTCGACAGCATGGGCAACCGGACGGCGGAGCAGGCATTCGATCCCGCGGGCGTCCTCGCCCGCACGCGCACGCGTGTGTTCGACAGCCTCAACCGGCTCGCACAGGACGTGGGAGCGCAGTCCCAGGCCACGGTGATGACCTATGACGGCAACGGCAACAGGCTCACCTCGACCGACCCGCTCGATCACACGACGACCTCGACTTACGATGCGCTGAACCGCCTGCTCACGGTCACCGACCCCGGCAACGGCCTCACGCAGTACGCCTACGACCCGTCGAATAACCTGACCTCGGTCACCGACCCGCGAAACCTCACCACGACCTACGGCTACGACGGTCTGGGCAACCCGGTGACGCAGGTCTCGCCGGACACCGGGACCACGAGGCTCACCTTCGACAACGCCGGCAACCTCAAGACCTCGACCGACGCGCGAGGGGCCAAGGCGACCACCACCTACGACGCAGCCGGCCGGGTGACCCGGATCTCGTACACGCAGACCGGCTTCGCGACCGAGAACCACACGTATACGTGGGACGGCGGTACGGCCGGCGCGCCGAACGCGAAAGGGCGGATCACGAAGCTCGTGGACCCCTCCGGCACGACGAACTGGACCTACGACGCGCAAGGCCGGGTGGCGAGCCGCCAGCAGGTGGCGGGGTCGGTGACGCTTACGCAGGGTTACGCGTGGATCGACGGGCGGCTCACGGGCATCACCACCCCGTCAGGCCAGCAAGTCGGCTACGCGTGGGACAACGGCCGGATCGTGGGGGTGACGCTCAACGGGGCGACGCTGATCTCGCTGGGCGCCTACGAGCCGTTCGGGCCGGTTGCGGCCTGGCAGTGGGGGAACGGCCACAAGACCTACCGCGACCACGACCATGACGGCCGGCTGGTGACCTGGGAGTATCGCAACGGCGCGAGCATCCTGCGCCGGGACCTGACCTGGGACGACGCCAACCGGATTACCGCGATCGCCGACCCGGCCGATGCCGCGAACAGCCACACCTACGGCTACGACGTCCTCGACCGGCTCACCACGGCACAAAGCGGCGCCGCGGTCCCGACGACCTGGCAGTACGGCTACGACGCGCTCGGCAACCGCCAGAACGCGACCATCGACGGGGCGCTCACCAACTACGGCTATGGCACGACCGACAACCGGCTCCAGAACCTCACCGGGGCGACCAGCCGCAGCTACACCTACGACGCGGCGGGGAACCCGGTCCAGGTCGACGGGCGGACCTCGACCTACAACCTGGCGAACCGGCTCACCAGACTCGCCGACGGTGCGACGACGGTGGCGAGCTACAAGCTCAACGGGCTCGGGCAGCGGGTGGCGAAGACGGTGGGCAGCACGACGACGCGGTACGTCTACGACGAGCAGGGACGGTTGACGGGCGAGTACCAGTCGAACGGGACGCTGATCCAGGAGACGATCTGGCTCGACGACCTCCCCATTGCCACGCTCAGGCCGACGGGTACCGGGAACCCAACGCCGATCGCGGTCTACTACGTCCACGCCGACCACCTCGGATCACCGAGGGCGATCACCCGCCCGGGCGACGATGCGGTGATGTGGAGGTGGGACAACGCGGAGCCGTTCGGGAACAACGCTGCGAACGAGAACCCGGGCGGGCTCGGACCGTTCCCCTACGACCTGCGCTTCCCGGGGCAGCAGTACGATGCCGAGAACGCCACCCACTACAACTACTTCCGCGACTACGAGCCGGGGATCGGCAGATTCCTGAAGAGTGATCCGATAGGGCTACAGGGTGGTGCCAACACCTTTGCGTATGGACTGTCAGATCCGATAGCGAGGAAGGACGCGGATGGTCTTCAAGTAGTTTGTGCTCCGGGATGGCCATGCATCCCATTGCCTCCGCCCATACACGCGGTACCTCCTCCTGGCGAGATCGTTCCTCCTCCGGGCATCGATTTTCCACCCAAACCGCGGCCCGGGATTCCGACAATTCCGCCGCCGGAAGTCATCCCACCACCACCGCCGAAGGGCGGGCGTGATGATTTTTGCGACAAGTTCCTGAGCGAGTGTTTGAAGAAGCTGCCGACGTTCTGTGGGAAACCACTTGCGTACGGCGTTTGCTTTAGTGCGTACATAGGATGCCGGTTGGCGAGAAATCCAATCGAGTAGAGGACTTGATGTGCACGTCATTTGATCTAGACGATCCGGATCTCTTGGAACTCGCGCGATCAAGTATCGACAAGTTGCAGGCGTTCCAGATCCGCGTGCCCGGCAAACTGATCGTGACGCTTAGTCGTTCTACGAGCCTTTGGCGAATGGCGGAAGAGGCAACCGGATTCCGCCGCACTCTTGCATGGATTCGCGCTTACACCGCGGCATTTGGCTTGCGTCAATACTGGATGGCGTTCGTACTGGCACGATCAAAAGGGTTTGAGTATCGCCTAAGGGAGATTGATGGCGTGCAGTTTGTCCAGTTCTTTCCCGAACCCGAGTCGGCACGACCATCACGACCATGACCTACGACTCGCGCGGACGGATGACCTCGCGAAACGTAGGTGGCGAGACCACGGTCTACACGTATGACCTGGCCGGGCAGCTCACCGGGGCGACCAGCCGTAGCTACACCTACGACGCGGCGGGGAACCCGGTCCAGGTCGACGGGCGGACCTCGACCTACAACCTGGCGAACCGGCTCACCAGACTCGCCGACGGTGCGACGACGGTGGCGAGCTACAAGCTCAACGGGCTCGGGCAGCGGGTGGCGAAGACGGTGGGCAGCACGACGACGCGGTACGTCTACGACGAGCAGGGACGGTTGACGGGCGAGTACCAGTCGAACGGGACGCTGATCCAGGAGACGATCTGGCTCGACGACCTCCCCATTGCCACGCTCAGGCCGACGGGTACCGGGAACCCAACGCCGATCGCGGTCTACTACGTCCACGCCGACCACCTCGGATCACCGAGGGCGATCACCCGCCCGGGCGACCTTTCGAGCTATAACCGAATCTGGTGTACGACGATGAGTTGAAGAAGGTGGCGTGACCTGCTGGAATACGAGCGTCGAAGTCGGATTTCAGCAAACTGCAATAATTCCTCGACCGCAATTCGGTCCTCGGCCTTCGCCGGGTGACACGCTTCGAAGCTCATGTTCACCGTCCTGATTCCAGCCCGCTACGCGTCGACCCGCCTGCCGGGAAAGCCGCTCGCCGACATCGCCGGCAAGC
>CAZYHJ010000143.1:0-5805 GCA_964646645.1 uncultured Saprospiraceae bacterium
GGCGCGCGCGCAGCAGACGACGAAGACGCTCGCCGAGCAGGCGCTGCAGGCCGCGCTCGAGGCGCTCGAGCGCCAGCGCGCCGAGGCCGCGCGCCACCAGGCCGCGCTCGCGCGGCTGTGCGCCGCGGCCGGCGTCGACGACGCCGCGGCGCTGCCGGCGGCCGAGGAGCGCTCGGCCGCGAAGCGCCGCGCGTCGCGCGAGGCCGCCGCGGCCGCCGAACAGCTCGCGAAGGCGTCGCGGCGCAGCCTGGACACGCTGCGCGCCGAGATCGCCGGCCGCGACCGCGACGCGCTGCGCGACGACGACGCCCGCATCGAGCAGGCGCTCGCCGAGATCGGCACGCGCCTGGAGCGCGCCCGCACCGCGGACGAGGCCGCGCGCCGCGAGCTCGAGGCGATCGACGACTCCGACGTCGCGGCGCTCGCCGCCGACGCGATGGCCCGCGCCGCGGCGACGGTGCGCAACGCGCTGCCGCTGCAGATGCGCACGCGGCTCGCGCACGCGCTGCTCGGCGAGGCCGTGCGCCGCTTCAAGGAGCGCTCGCAGGCGCCGATGCTCGCGTCCGCGTCGGCGTACTTCGCGCAGATCACCGGCGGCGAGTTCGAAGCGCTCGTCAACGACGACCGCGAGGCCGCGCAGGCGATCGCGGGCCGGCGCGCCGGCGGCGCGCTGGTGCCGATCGACGCGATGAGCGAAGGCACGCGCGACCAGCTCTACCTCGCGCTGCGCCTGGCGGCGCTGGAGCTGCAGCGCGAGCGCGGCGTCGACCTCCCGGTGATCCTCGACGACGTGCTGATGGCCGCCGACGACGAGCGTGCGGCGTGCGTGTTCCACGCGCTGAGCCGGTTCGCGCAGGGCGGGCAGGTGATCGTGTTCACGCACCACCGGCACCTGTGCGAGGTGGCGCGGGGGGCGGTGGGGGAGGCGGGGGTGGGGGTGGTGGAGTTGCAGAGGGGCTGACGGACCAAGGGGCCGAGCGGCCGACGACAGGGCCGATTTCAACGAGGGTTCGATGACGCTTCCCGAGGGCCTTTACGATCTGCTGATCACCGAGGCGCTGTCGCAGCGACTCGTCGCCGACGCGTCGTGCGTTCAGGAGATCTCCGGCGACGCGCGCGACTACGTCGTCGACGCCCTCTCGCGACAACTGGCCAGCGTCCTGGAGGATCTCCGCGACGGCACCGGCAGCGGCAGCGGCGCGACCGTGCAGCTCGAGATCGTGAACTCGCTGCTGATCGAACTGCGACGCGTGCTGCGACGCACGCAGGAGACGTCAGGCCCTGCCGACGCCGTCGACACGATCCCGACACCGCTTCGCGTGCTCAAGTCCGTTCACCGAGACGGCCTGTTTCCGATCGCCCCCGAGGCCAGGCTCGCGGCGCCCTGGCTGTTCACCGCGGGTAAGGGCTCTCCCGCCCTGCTCCAGGAAATCCGGCGCGAGCTCGCATCGGCCGATCGAGTCGACATCCTCGTCAGCTTCATCACCGTCTCCGGCGTTCGAAAGCTGCTGGACGTACTGCAGCGTGCCACGTCGATATCGGCCGACGGTCGCCCGCCGACCCGGATCCGTGTCCTGACGACCACGTACACGGGGGTGACGGAACCTCGCGCGCTGGACGAGCTTGCGCGATTGCCCGGCTGCGAGGTCCGCATCTCGCTCGACGGTCGCCGCACGCGCCTTCACGCGAAGGCGTGGATCTTCCAACGCGACACCGGCTTCGGCTCGGCCTACGTCGGCAGCGCGAACCTCTCCGGCGCCGCGCTGACCGGCGGCCGAGTGGACGGTCAAGCTCGCCCAGCGCGCGCAACGCGCGCTCTTCGAACGCGCGATCGCCCACTTCGAGACGCTCTGGGAAGACAACGAGTTCCAGACCTACGACCCCGACGACGCGGATCACCGCAAAGCACTCGCCGCGGCGCTCGGCCGCGAGACCGGTGACGGCGCGGGGCCCGTGCCGAGCTTCTTCGACCTTCAGCCGAAGACCTATCAGCAGGACATGCTGGAGCAGCTCGTCACGGAGCGTGCTCACGGTCGCAGCCGAAACCTGATCGTCGCGGCGACGGGCACCGGCAAGACCGTGGTCGCCGCGTTCGACTACCGAGCCACCTGCCGTGCCGAGGGTGGCAGACCTCGATTGCTTTTCCTCTCGCACCGAGAGGAGATACTGCGGCAGGCGCTGCGGACGTACCGCGAGGTGATGCGCGACCCCGAGTTCGGCGAATTGTTCACGGGAAACCATGAACCCGAGAATCTCGATCATCTCTTCGCCACGATCCAGACGCTGAACTCGCGAGGCGCTCTCGACAGGCTCGGCGCCGACTACTGGCACACGGTGGTATTCGACGAATGCCATCGCATGGCCGCCGACAGCTTCGATCGCATCGCGTCGGCGATTCGTCCGAAGCGGCTTCTGGGCCTGACCGCCACGCCGGAACGCAGCGACGGACAGCCGATCGCGCGGTACTTCGATCAGCGCCCCGATGGAAGTCCGGCGGTCGAAATGCGCCTGTGGCACGCGCTGGACCTGCAACTGCTCGCCCCGTTCGAGTACTACGCGTGCGACGACGCGACCGACTTCTCGGACGTGCCGTGGGATCAGGCGGGCGAGCGCGCCGCCATCGAGAACCTCGTGACCGGAAACGAAGTGCGTGCCCGTCTCGTCGTGAACGAGTGGCGCCGGCTCGCCTCCAACCCCAGGGCGTCGCGTGCCCTTGTGTTCTGCGTGTCGGTGGCTCACGCGCAGTTCACCACCGACTGGTTGAATCGATCGGGTCTCCCTGCCCTCTGCGTGGTGGGCACGACGCCCGACGAGGAACGGCGTCGTGCGCCGCAGCGACTGGCCAGCGGCGACGTCTGCGCGCTGGTGACCGTCGATCTCTACAACGAGGGCGTCGACCTGCCGAGCGTCGACACGCTCCTGCTGCTGCGGCCCACTCACAGCGCGCTCCTGTTCCAGCAGCAGATCGGCCGGGGACTTCGCCTCGCACCCGGCAAGGAGAGTTGCCTGATCCTCGACTTCGTCGGTCAGCACCGGGCCGACTTCCGCTACGATCGTCTCCTGTCTTCTCTCACCGGGCTCTCGCGCCGCGAGCTCGTCGCCGCCGTCGACGGCGGGTTCGGGAGCCTTCCGCCCGGGTGCCACATCCACCTGCAACGGCAGACCCGCGACCAGGTCCTGAAAGGACTGCGCGAACTGACGATGCAGAACTGGCGCCGCCTTCGCAGCGAGCTTCAGGCCTACGTGGCCCTGCGGGGCCGAAATGCCGTGCTGCTGTCGAACTTCCTGCGCGATCAGTCGCTGGAACTCGAGGACATCTACCGGGAAGGCGGACGAAGCGGATGGACCGCGCTGCGGCGGGATGCCGGCCTGCTCGTCGCCGAGGCCGGACCGGAAGAGGCGTACTTCAGCCGGCGCTTCGCGGACCTGATCCACGTCGACGACGCCGGGCGATTGGACCTGATGCGGCATATCGGCGAATCGCACGCGCGGATCGACGCTGTCGGGTCGACACGAGCGACGCTGGCCCAGATGCTCGCCTATCAGGTCGACGGCCAGCACGGCCGCGTGGGAAGTCATGCCGACTTCCAGGCGAGGCTGGCCGCACATCCCGACGCATGCGACGAATTGCGCGAACTGGCGGACGTCCTTCAAGCCCGGACGAGCCTGCCTGGCAATCGCGTGCCCGGTCTCGACGACACGCCGCTGTGCCTGCACGGCGCCTATCAGATTCGCGAAATCCTCACCGCCGTGGGATGGCTCACCGAACGGCGCCGCTCGCCCTTCCAGGCCGGTGTGCTGCCGCTCACGGACCGAAAGGTCGAGCTGCTCTTCGTCACGCTCGACAAGAGCGAGGGATACCACGACGAGATTGCCTATCGGGACTTCGCCATCAGCGCGGACAAGTTCCACTGGCAGACCCAGAACAGCTCGGGACCGGACACGATGAGCGGACGACGCTACCTGGAGAGCCCCGGCAACGGATGGCGATTCCAGCTCTTCGTCCGGCCGCGAAAGGCGAGCCCCTACCGCGCCTGCGGTGCCGTCGTCATCGAACGCTGCGAAGGCGATCGGCCGATGAGCATCGTGTGGAAGCTCGAAACGGCGCTGCCGATGCGGCTCTTCCGGGAGTTCAGCGTCCTGCGGGGGGTGTAGGCTCGCCCCGGTAGTTCCCCCTCGCCCGCTCCAGCTCCCCCTCCACCCTCGCCCGCAGCGCCTGCGGCCCGACCACCGTGCAGTCCCCGCCGTACTTGAGGACGTCCATCAGCAGCTCGCGGTCGTCCGCGTACGGCACGCGCAACTCGTAGCTTCCGTCGTCGAGCACCCGCCCCTGCTGCTGCGGGTGCCAGCGCTCGGACGCGACCCAGCGCGCGCGCTCCGGCGTGAAGCGCAGCGTCGCCCAGGTCACGTCGTCGCCCGAGAAGATGCCGTAGCCGGCGCCGAGCACCTGGTCGAGCTTCGCGTCGGGCACGTCGCGCGCCTTGCGGTCGACGATCTCGGCGTGCTCGATCGCGTCGACCGAGAACGCGCGCAGCTCGTCGCGCAGGTGGCACCACGCGTCCAGGTACCAGTTGTCGCGGTAGTGCACGAGGCGCAGCGGCGAGACCTCGCGCTCGGTGACCTCGTCGGTGCCGCGCGCGTGGTAGCGGATCGCGAGCCGCTTGCGCCGCAGCAGCGCCGAGCCCACCGCCTGGAAGTGGTCGAGGTGGAACTGCCGCGCCCCGACGGTCTCGATGCGAATCCGGCGCTTGACCTCGTCGACCGGGTTGTCCGCGCCGCCGAGTGCCTTCGTCAGGCTCTCCATCAGCGGCGCGATGTGCGGACCCAGCAGCCCGCCGGTGTCCAGGTGCGACAGCAGGTGCTGCATCGTGAGCAGCGCGTGGATCTCCTCGGCCGAGAACCACAGGCCGGGCAGCTCGAACTGCGGGCCGACCGTGGGCGTGTCGCGATCGAAGCGGTAGCCGCCGAGATCGCGGTCGAACACGATGTTCGCGTTCATGCGGTCGCGCAGGTGCGCGAGGTCGCGCTTGAGCGTCGGCCACGAAATGCCGAGCTGGTCGATCAGTTCCTGGCGCGTCACGAAGCGGCGGTTCGCGAGCAGCGTGTTGATCTTGTAGATGCGTTCCAGTTGCCCCATGGTGGCCTCGACCGGGATGAGGACGAATCGCGGGCGGACCCAGCGTGCGTGCGGGGCGAGCCGGCAGTCGTCGGAAAATAGCACCGGCCGCAGCAGCACGCCGGCCGCGACGCGCTGCGCGGCGATTCGTGCACGCCCTGCGGCGTGCGCCGGCGGGCGCGATGCGGCCCGCACAACGGTCTCGTTCACGGCGGTGCTCCTCGAAAGCGATGCCGCGAAGCTTCGTCCGCGCGAGGCTCATCGGGTGAGCCCTGCGAAGTTCACACTGGATTCCCGAGTCAGACGAAGGATCCGGACCATGGGCCGAGCCGCCAAACCCGTTCGCAAGGTGCCGATCGCCAAGGACGGCGCCGCTTCGCCGCGAGACGACGACGCGGCCCGGACTCCCCGCGTGGAAGACGCCGCCCTGACGCCGCGGGATCGGGCCTTTCTCGAATCGCCGCCCGAGGACGCCCTGGCCGACGACGCCGTGGCTGGCGACGCCTTGGCCGGCGACGTCCCGGCCGACAAGCGGTGCTTCGTCGACCTCGACGTGAACACCGGCCGGGTCCAGATCCGCGTCGTCCAGCCCCTGCTGTAGAGAGGAGCGAAGCATGCTCACGCGTCGCCGTCGTCGCCAGGGCTTCACGATCCTGCCGTGATCCGTCCGTTCCATCCGCGCGCGGACA
>CAZYHJ010000144.1:0-5706 GCA_964646645.1 uncultured Saprospiraceae bacterium
CCTGTTTCTGTCGAGAAGCCCCATGTACCATTATTTGCCCAGCCTCAAATCCCTGACTCTGCTACTCCTGATCCTGGTTCTGCCGGCGGCGTTTGCCAAACCGGTTGAATCCGGCGCTGGCCCCGAGGTGAAAACCCTGGCGCCGACCGCCCGGCAGGATTCGCTGGATCGAACCATCGCTGATCTGTTATCGCAGCATCATTACCGGCAGAGTCCATTGGATGATGCGCTGTCCTCGCTGGTGCTGAACGCCTATCTCGACAGTCTCGATTTCAGCCGCTCCTACTTTCTGGCCAGCGATATCGCCGGTTTCGAACCGTATCGCCATACCCTGGACGACGCCCTGAAAAGCGGCGACCTGCAACCGGCCTATGCGATTTTTAATTTGTACCTGCGCCGGCTAGCCGAGCGCACCACCCACATCCAGGGACTACTGAAGCAGGACTTTCGTTTCGATGTCCCTGAGTCGCTGGACGTAGACCGCAAGGACGCCCCCTGGGCGAAAAACCCGGAGGAACTGGACGACCTGTGGCGCAAGCGGCTCAAGCACGAAATGTTGACTGTGATCCTGTCCGGCAAGGACCAAGCCGCCGCCCGCGAGTTGTTGAGCAAGCGCTATGACAACCGCCTGCGCCAGGCCCTGCAATCCACCAGCGAAGACGTGTTTCAGTGGTACATGAATGCGGTGGCTCAGGCTTTTGATCCGCATACCGCTTACTTCTCGCCGCGCAATACCGAGAATTTCAACATTCAGATGCGGCTGTCGCTGGAAGGCATCGGTTGTGTGCTGCGTATGGAGGATGAGCAGGTCACGGTCGTCGAGCTGGTCACCGGTGGCCCGGCGGATTTAAGCCAGCAAATTCGGCCCAGCGACAAGATCGTCGCGGTGGCGCAGGGCGAAAAGGAACCGTGGACCGATGTCGTCGGCTGGCGGCTCGATGATGTGGTCGAGAAAATCCGCGGCCCGCGCGGCACCGTGGTGCGCCTGAAAATCCTGCCGGGCAAGGCCGGCGCGGCGGCGGCGGAAAAGACCGTGCGGCTGGTGCGCGACACCATCAAACTGGATAAACAGGCGGCCAAGAGTGAAATTAGAATGTTCAAAGACTCCGGTGGCCGCAATCTGCGCATCGGTGTGGTGACCATCCCGGCGTTTTACAGTGATTTTGAAGCGGCCCGACGCGGGGTCAAAGATTACCGCAGCACCACCCGCGACGTCCGGCGACTGCTCAAGGAACTGCAAGGTCAGATCGATGGCCTGGTGCTGGATCTGCGCGAAAACGGCGGCGGATCCCTGCAAGAGGCGGTTGATCTGACCGGGCTGTTCATCGACAACGGACCCGTCGTTCAGGTCAGGAATGCGGGCGGGCGGGTGGAAGTTGAGGAGGACGGCGAGCGCGGTCAAGCGTATGACGGCCCGTTAGCGGTGTTAGTCGATCACGCCAGCGCCTCAGCCTCGGAAATCTTTGCCGGGGCCATTCAAGACTATGGACGCGGCATCGTCATCGGCGATCCGACCTTTGGCAAGGGAACGGTGCAGACCTTGGTGGATCTGAGCCGGCTGACGCGCGCCAAGGATTCGCAAGGTCAGTTGAAAATGACCATCGCCAAGTTTTACCGGGTCAGCGGTGGCAGTACCCAGCATCGCGGGGTGCGGCCCAACATCGCCATTCCCTCGGCAATAGATAGCGAGGACATCGGCGAAAGCGCCCAGAAGAACGCCCTGCCCTGGGATGAGATTCCCGCCACCCCTTATAAAGGTAACCAGCGACTGGCGGCCCATGTGCCGGAGTTGACGCGGCGGCATCAGGCGCGGATCGCTGACGATGCGGATTATCAAGCCTTCCTGCATGATCTCGAATTCGCCCGGCAACAGCGGGAAAAGACGACAGTCTCGCTGCTGGAAAAGCAGCGCCGGACTGAGCAGGAACGTCTCGAAACCTGGCAACTGGAGCGCGAGAATCGTTACCGGGCGGTGAAAAAATTACCGCTGCTCAAACCCGGCGACGAGATTCCTGAGGGCAAGGATAGCGTGATCCCGGATGTAGCGCTTGAGGAAAGCGCCCGGATTGTCGCCGATCTGATCCTGCTGGACGCTGGCCAAGGGGTCAGTACGCTGGTGATGAGCCGTTAATGCCGTGGCCTCGTTGACGATGACGGTCGATCAGGCGCTCGTTGAACGCCTGATTCATCTTCTCGCCCGGTGGGAGCAGTCATTACCCTCCGTGCTGGACCCGCCGGACTGGGCGCACTGGCGAGCCTGCCGCTGGCGGCGATTTGGCCAGGGCGGCTATCTGCAGCCGGTGCGCCACGCCCACCCCTTGCGGCTGGCCGATCTGCAACGGATCGACCGTCAGAAAGCGGCGCTGGATTTGAACATCCGGCAATTCCTGGCCGGGCGTTCCTGCAATCATGTCCTGCTATGGGGATCGCGCGGCACCGGAAAGTCTTCGCTGATCAAGGCGTTGCTCAATGAATATGCCGACCGGGGTTTGCGGCTGATCGAAGTGGATAAACACGATCTGCTCGACTTGCCCGATATCGTTGAACCGCTGTTTGACCGGCCGGAACGGTTCCTGCTTTATTGCGACGACCTGTCGTTCGAAGCGAACGATCCCAGTTATAAAGCGCTCAAGGCGATGCTGGATGGTTCGATCAGCGTTGCGCCCGACAATGTGTTGCTCTGCGCTACGTCCAATCGCCGCCACCTGTTGCCCGAGTATCAGCGGGAGAACGAAGACGCCCGGTTGATCGAGGGCGAACTGCACCACGGCGAGGCGGTGGAGGAAAAAATCTCGCTGTCCGAGCGCTTTGGACTTTGGCTGTCCTTTCACCCCTTCAGCCAGGATGATTATCTCGCCATTGTCGCCTGTTGGCTGGAGCGTCTGGCCTGGCCGGCGGGGCTGGACGAATCCGCCCGCCAGGCAGCCTTGCAATGGGCCTTGCAGCGCGGGTCGCGCAGTGGCCGGGTGGCCTGGCAGTTCGCCCGTGACTGGGTGGGCCGGCAAGGGTCTTCAGTGATGTTCCCGGTGGGGAGCGAAGGCAATCCGGTCAATCCACGCCATCACCAGCGCCGAAATCACGAAGGTCAGGTGGATGACCACCAGCCAGAATAACGTGTTGTTCCACAACGGCTGACTGGTATCCTGGGAGGGGGTGGTCATGAACGCCTTGAGCAGATGAATCGAGGAAATGGCGACGATGGCGACCGCCAGTTTAATCTTGATCGTAGCGGCGTCGATCTTGCCCAACCAGGATGGTTTTTCCTGACCCTCGGCGGTATCCAGCGCGGAGACGAAGGTCTCGTAGCTGCTGAGAATCACCATCACCAGCAAGTTGGCTACCAGCACCATGTCGACCAGCCCCAGCACCGATAGAATAAGATCGGTTTCACTGACGGTCAGAATCACGTCGAACAGGTGGATAACCTCCTGCACGGCTTTGATCGTGAACAGGATCAGGACGGTGATCAGCGCCAGATAAAGCGGGGCCAGTAGCCAGCGGCTGAGCAGAATGGTGCGCTCGAGAATCGTTTCAATGAATTTCATCATCAGCGATCGAAAAATCATCAAGTAGGGTCTACATGAAAAAAGAAAGGCTCAGGCAACGCGCCTAAGCCTTTGATCATTTGGTGGGCCGTGTGCGATTCGAACGCACGACCAACAGATTAAAAGTCTGCTGCTCTACCGGCTGAGCTAACGGCCCCAAAAAAGGTTGCTTATCTTACAGCAATCCACCGAAATCACAAGTTTTCGCCACACCATCAGCGCAGCGACTGCAACCGCTGCTCCGCAAGATCGGCAGCCTGACTGTCCGGATAGACCTGCACCAGCTTTTGCAAAACTTCTCTGGCCCGGTTGGTATCGCCCAATTCCCCATAGATATAGCCCAGCTTCAACAGCGCATCCGGGAGTCGCTCGCTCTGTGGATAGCGCAGCCCCAGGTTAATAAAGGCTTCCTTGGCAGCCTCGTAATCTCGGCTGACGTAGTAGGACTCGCCCAACCCATACTGCGCATCGCCCGCCAATCGACTGTCCGGGTACGCATTCAGGAATCGTTGAAAATTCGCAATAGCTTCGGGATAGCGACCTTCACGCAACTCTCCCAGGGCCGTGTCGAAATCAGCCTGGTCCGCGCCCGTCGCAACCGTTGACATCGGGATTGGAGGCGTCTGGTCCGGTGCGGGTACTGTGGCTGAAGGCGGCGGAACAGGCGCTGGAGAGTCGAAAGCTGCCGGTTGCTCTACCGTCGATGGAGCCATCGCCGGAGCCGGCGCAGCCCGTTCCCGCTGAAGCCCCTCGACCTGATAGCGGTAGAGTTCCAACTCACCACGGATATGCCGGACTTCCAGTTCCAGTTGTTCGATACGCTGCAACAACTCCAGCGTCAACGTACTATCGGCGACTTGCGCCTCAGCCCTGCCAGACAGCGCCAGGCTGCCCAGCAGGCACACGATCAGCCAGGAAAAACCCGGTTTCGGCATTGCGGCTTGTCCATTAATAGACGATTTCCACACGCCGGTTCAGCGCATGGCTTTGTTCATCCTGACCGCTAGCCGCTGGCCGTTCCTCGCCGTAGCTGACGACCCGGATTTGCTGGGGCGGGACGCCCATGGCGCTCATCACCTGCCGCACGGCGTTCGCACGGCGTTCACCCAGGGCGATGTTGTACTCGCGGCTGCCCCGGTCATCCGTATGGCCTTCGAGCTGGGTGATAATCCGCGGATTTCCTGCCAGATAACGGGCGTTTGATTCAATAATGGTCTGGCTTTCCGGCCGAATGTCCGCCTGGTCGTAATCGAAATAGACGATGCGGTCCGCGGAAACTACGCTGCCGCCTGCCGTCGCTTGTCCTGCTTGTCCCGGCCGACCGGCCTGCCCCCCGCCGGGGTAGCCACCAGCGCCGCTGGTATCATAGCTGTCGTAATTACCCGGCGCCTGGCCATAGGCATAGCTGTAGGCTTCCTGTCCCGGTTGAGCGGTCACTCCCGGTTGCTCGGTAGCGTCCGTTGCCGTCTGGTCGGCGTTCTCGCCGGTCGAGGCGCAACTGACCAGCAGCGCGAGTGCAGCGGCGGCCATCAGGGTGCGAATGAAGGATTGCATGGCGATTCTCCCCATTATCAAGGTTAAAAAAAAGTCCATCCATCTGAAATCAACGGCTATAAGGCGCCCAGGCCGGATCGCGAGCAACGCCGCGCAGGACAACGTCCTGCTGATTGGCGCCGTCTAGCGAGACCGCTTTCAGTCGCTGACCATTGGAATAAATGATCATTTTACCGTTCGGCGCGAAGCTGGGTGATTCATCCGTACCGCCGGGCGTCAAGACCCGGAACTGACGGGCTTGCAGATCGAGTACGGCAATATGAAAACGACCCCCGCGCCGGTGCATCATCGCAATGTAGCGACCGTCCGGCGAGACCGCTGGCCGGGCGTTGTAATCGCCTTCGAAGGTCAGGCGTTGCGCTGCGCCACCGCCGGAACCGATGCGGTACAACTGCGGCGAGCCGCCTCGATCCGAGGTAAAGACGATACTGCCATCCGGCAGCCAGACCGGTTCGGTGTCGATAGCGCCGTTGCTGGTCAGACGGACCGGCAACTGAGAACCCAAGCCGAGGGCGTAAATTTCCGGGTTGCCGTCCTTGGACAGGGTGAACGCCAGCCGCTGGCCGTCCGGCGACCAGGAGGGTGCGCCGTTGATGCCGGGCGCGGC
>CAZYHJ010000145.1:0-5463 GCA_964646645.1 uncultured Saprospiraceae bacterium
AAGCGGTGCTAGGAGACTCGCGGTGACCACAGGCGCAGCCTCGAAGAGCCACCATTCAAGCATGGCGATCGAACGTCCCTTGACCGGGCCGGTGGTGTTCGCGGTCCGCGGGCCGTCTCGTTCGGGCAAGACCGCGATGTGCGAGCGGCTCATCCCGGCGCTGACGTCGAAGGGTCTTCGGGTCGCATGGCTGAAGCGGACGCACCACGAACTGGACCTGCCCGGGAAGTCCTCCGACCGGGTGTGGGTCAGCGGCCCCGCCGCCACCGTCGTGCGTGCGCCAGACCGGCTGGTCGTGACGCTGCCCGCCGGACCGGGCAATCCGGAAGGCCTGCTCTCGCAGATTCCTGGCGACGTTGACGTCGTCCTCCTCGAAACACACGAGCAGGTGGCGTATCCGACCCTCCTCTCGGACCAACTGGAGGACGAGGCGGACGAGCTGGTGCTTGGCCGCTGGACGTGCTTCCAGGAAGACGCCGCGGTCGACGCGGCTGTCACCGGGATCCTGTCGCGGCTGCCCGCCGACCGGGAGTTGGACCGGGCGATGCGGGCCTCGCTGAGACTGCATGGCGGACATGGCTGCGCTGGCCTCGTGCTCGGGACGAGACTGGCGCTGGCCGGCGCTGGAGCACTCGGGATCGAGGTCCCTGATACGAAGAAGCGGCTCATCGTGGTGAGCGAGACCGACCGCTGCGCGGTCGATGGTATCCAGGCTGTCACGGGCTGCCGCCCGGGCAAGCGAACGCTCCGTGTACTCGATTACGGGAAGCTCGCGGCAATCTTCCTCGACGAGCACACGGGGCGTTCTGTCCGGGTGGCAGCCCGTGGCGACCTCCGGGAGCGCGTAGGCGCTACCGGCGAAGGTCGCCACGCGATCCAGCGCGCTGCCTATGCGAGCTGGCCGGCGGATGAACTGTTCACCGTCCGCGAGGCATCGTTCTCGCTTTCCCAGTACGACCGTCCCGGCCCGCCGAGAGCCCGCGTCCTCTGTGTGACGTGCGGCGAGGAGGTCTCGGACGGACGGCACATCACCACCGAACTTGGACCACAGTGCCGCCCGTGCAGGGCAGGCCTCGAATCCCGGAATGAAGGAGCCCTGGCGTGATGGATCGAAGAGGATTCCTGAAGCTGACTTCAGGAGTGGCCGCGGCAGGCACCGCGGTCTATGTCGAACGCAAGATGGCCTTCCTGCAGGCTGCCCCTGGCATTACGCAGCCGCTGCAGTACTACCCGAACCGGGGGTGGGAGCGCATCTACCGGGACCAGTACAAGTACGACAGTTCGTTCACCTTCGTCTGTGCCCCGAACTGCACGCACAACTGCCGGCTCCGCGCCTTCGTGCGGAACGGCGTGGTCATCCGCACCGAGCAGAACTACGACGGCCAGGCCGTCGGCGACCTGAACGGAAAGTTCTCCACGAACGCGTGGAACCCGCGCGGCTGCAACAAGGGCGCGACGCTGACGCGGCGCGTGTACGGGCCGTACCGGCTCAAGGGGCCGATGATCCGCGCCGGTTGGAAGAAGTGGGCGGATGACGGGTTCCCGGGGCTTACTCCCGAACTGCGCACGAAGTACAAGTTCGACTCCCGCGGGACCGACACCTTCGTGAAGATGAACTGGGACGACACCTTCAAGTACGCCGCGCGCGGACTGGAAGCGGTCGCCAAGCGGTATTCGGGCGAAGAAGGCAAGCAGGTGCTCCTCTCCGAGGGCTACCAGCCGGAGATGGTCGACGCCGTGGAAGGCGCCGGAACGCGCACATTCAAGATGCGCGGCGGCATGGGGCTCCTGGGCGTGATGGGCAAGTACGGTATGTACCGGAACTCCAACATGATGGCGCTCCTGGACGTGCATGTCCGCGGAGTGAAGCCGGAAGAAGCCAAGGGCGGCCGCAACTGGTCCAACTACACCTGGCACGGCGACCAGGCCCCGGGCGTCCCCTTCGTGACCGGTTTGCAGAATCCCGACTGCGACTTCAACGACATGCGGAACGCGAAGCTCCACGTCGGTGTCGGCAAGAACCTCGTCGAGAACAAGATGGCCGACGCCCACTTCTTCATCGAAATGATGGAGCGCGGCGGCAAGATCGTGACGATCACGCCGGAATACAGCCCGCCGGCAACCAAGGCGGACTACTGGATCCCGTGCCGGCCGGGCCTGGGCGACCTGGCGATCTTCCTCGCCGTCGCCAAGCTGATCATGGACCGGAACCTGTACGACGCTCCGTTCGTCAAGCAGTTCACGGACTTCCCGCTGTTGCTGCGGACCGACACGCTGAAGCGGCTGGACCCGAAGGACGTGTTCGCGGGATACACCCCGGCACTCGACCCCAACGGCCCGAGCTACAAGATCCAGGGCATCACCAGCGAGCAGTACGCGAAGCTGCAGGACTACGTCGTCTACGACGCCACCAGCAAGTCGCTGAAGGCGCTGACTCGCGACGACGTTGGGGCGAATCTCACCGGCAAGGGCATCGACCCGGACCTGGAGTACCGCGGAACCATCACCCTGCGGGACGGCAAGGCCGTTGAGGTGATGACGCTCTGGCAGGCGTACCGCCAGCACCTCGCCGACTACGACGTCGCGACGGCCGCCGAAATCAGCGGCTCGCCGGCGAACCTCATCGAGCAGCTTGCGACGGACCTGGCGACGATCAAGCCGGCCGCGATCCACGTCGGCGAAGGCATCAACCACTGGTTCCACGCCACGTTGCACAACCGCGCCGTCCATCTGCCGCTGATGCTCACGGGCAACGTCGGCAAGCCGGGTGCGGGTGTGTACTCGTGGGCCGGGAACTACAAGGCGGCGCTCTTCCAGGGCACGCCGGAGACGGGGCCGGGGTTCAAAGGCTGGGTCGCGGAAGACCCGTTCGAGATGAACCTCGACGACACGGCTCCGGGCAAGGCCATTCACGCCCACGCCTACACGAGGGACGAAGAGCCCGCGTACTGGGACCACGGCGACCAGGCGCTCATCGTCGAGACGCCGAAGGCCGGGCGAAAGAACTTCACCGGCAAGTCGCACATGCCGTCGCCCACGAAGGTCCTGTGGACGACGAACGTCAACATCATCAACAACGCCAAGTGGGTGTACGGAGTCCTCTTCAACACGCTCCCGCGCATGGACATGATCCTGACGCAGGACATCGAGATGACGCTCACCTGCGAGTACTCCGACTTCATCCTCCCGGCCAACTCCTGGCTGGAGATGGAGCAGGTCGAAGTCACGGGCTCCTGCCAGAACCCCTTCCTGCAGATCTGGAAGGGCGGCGTGAAGCCGATGTTCGACACCAAGGACGACATCTCGATCATGGCGGGCGTGGCCAAAGCCCTGTCCGAGCTGACGGGCGACAAGCGGTTCGCCGATTACTGGAAGTTCGCGCTCGAGGGCCGCACTGAGGTCTATATGCAGCGGCTGCTCGACAGTTCGGGCACGACGAACGGCTACACGGTGAAGGACGTGATGGCCGGCAAGTACGGGGAGCCTGGTTCGGCGTTGATGATGTTCCGGACGTACCCGCGAATCCCGTACTGGGAGCAAATCCACGACAACCTGCCGTTCCACACCGACACCGGGAGGATGAACTCCTACTGCGACATCCCCGAGGCTATCGATTACGGGGAGAACTTCATCGTCCACCGGGAGGGTCCCGAGGCGACGCCGTACCTGCCGAACGTGATCGTCAGTTCGAACCCGCTCATCCGGCCGAACGACTACGGCATCCCGGAATCGGAGATGGACCCGGAGAAGCGCACGGTGCGCAACATCCGGAAGCCGTGGGCCGAGGTGAAGAAGACCAAGAACAAGCTCTGGGAGGACGGGTACAACTTCTACTTCCTGACTCCGAAGACGCGGCACACGGTGCACTCGTCCTGGGCGGTCACGGACTGGATGAACCTCTGGTCCACGAACTTCACTGACCCGTACCGGGCCGACAAGCGGCTCCCGAGCGTCGGCGACCAGCAGCTGCACATGAACCCGGAAGATGCGGCGGCGCTCGGCCTTGCCGATGGCGACTACGTCTGGGTCGACGCGAACCCGGCGGACCGGCCGTTCATCGGATGGGACAAGCCGGAGAACAAGGACCTGTACCACGTGGCGCGGCTGATGCTGCGGGTGAAGTTCAACCCGGCGTATCCACGCGGCGTGGTGATGACGAAGCACGGCGGCTTCGGCTCTACGCAGAAGACCGTCCTCGCCCACGAGAGCCGCGAGGATGGGCGTGCCGTCTCCGCGGACACGGGCTACCAGTCGAACTTCCGCTACGGCTCGCACCAGAGCGTGACGAAGGACTGGGCGATGCCGATGCACCAGACGGACACGCTCTTCCACAAGGCGAAGGTGGCGCAGGCGTTCCTCTTCGGCGGGGAGGCGGACAACCACGGAATCAACACCGTGCCGAAAGAGACGCTGGTGAAGATCACGAAGGCGGAAGCCGGTGGCATGAACGGGGAGGGCGCCTGGCTGCCCGGCACCACCGGGATGACCCCCGGCACCGAAAACGCCCTCATGAAGAAGTACCTCAATGGTGGACTCACCACGGTGAGGAAGGCGTGAGATGGCCGAAAAAGAATTCGAATCGGATGACCCGTACGAGTTCGTTGGCGTGCGCTACCCGGCGGAGCCGGGGACGGACCCGGACGAAATCATGGCTCGGTGCTTCATCGAGGAATATGCCCTGATGGGCATGCCACGCGACCGGATCATGCGGATGTTCGCATCACCGGCGTTCAATGGGACGCATTCAATCCTCGAGCGTCGTGGCGTGGAGTTCGTCCGCGCCATCGCCGACGGGGTGTATGGCCGGCCGGCCGCGGAGGAAAGCCATGCCTGACGTTTACAACTGGCAACTGGGCCGCAACATGTCGTACCGCTTCGCGGCGGGAAAGCAGAAGCGCCAGTTCGCCGCCGTCTTCAATATCAATCGCTGCATCGCCTGTCAGACCTGCACCATGGCGTGCAAGTCCACCTGGACGTTCTCGCCCGGGCAGGAGCTGATGTGGTGGAACAACGTGGAGACGAAGCCGTACGGCGGGTTCCCGCAGCACTGGGATACGAAGATCCTGGACCTCCAGGAGCAGGCGAATCCCGGCAAGCAGACCTGGGACCCGAACAAGAAGGACGCGACGAAGGCGCCCTACGGTACCTTCGAGGGCAAGACGATCTTCGAGACCGCCGACGGCGTGAACCAGATGGCGACGGGCTACATCCCCACCGAAGAGGAGTGGAAGACGCCGAACATCTTCGAGGACACGGCGACGAAGTACTCGAAGGAAGGCGTGACGCTTCCCGAGCACTCGGGCTGGTTCTTCTACCTGCAGCGCATCTGCAACCACTGCACTTACCCGGCCTGCGTGGCGGCCTGCCCTCGAAACGCGGCCTACAAGCGGGAAGAAGACGGCATCGTGCTGATCGACCAGCAGCGGTGCCGCGGCTACCGCAAGTGCGTCGAGGCGTGCCCCT
>CAZYHJ010000146.1:0-5186 GCA_964646645.1 uncultured Saprospiraceae bacterium
AAACGGAGGATTGAAATCCCCGGCAATATAGGATCGCCCCGATGGGGCTTAGACTGATCAAATAAAATTGAAAGACGATAGAAAATTTAATTCAAATGGTACCCCCTTTAGGGGGCAAAGGGGGTCAAACGGAGCTCTCTGCTTTCAACCTCCCGTTAAAAACGGCAAAAATGACTTCCATTACTAAAATGATCTTTTGATCCTACGTACGCGGTCGTAGATACAATCTACGCCCAACCATGATTCGATATCACTCCCCTACCAGTTGATTGGAATAATAGAGAAAATTCAACACCTCCAGCTGGCGCTGGATATAGGTCCCGATCCACTTCATCTGACCCTCGATGTATTTCTCCTGCCGTTTGTTTAACAGGAAGACAGAACTCTCTCCTAAACGGAACTTTTCATTTTCGCCCTCCATCAGGCGCTTATAGTTATTGACATTGGCGGACCATAGATCGACCTGGTCCTGGAGTAAGCGCTGCTGCTGCCAGCTGTTCTCGATCTTATTTTGCAACTCATTACGCTTGTATTCGAGATCGAATTGGGTGTCCTGAATTTTAACTTCTCCTGACTGGATGTCGCCACGCTCGGATCTCCACAATAACGGCATGGCCAGGTGGACACCGAACTTATAATCATTGATGGAAAAACCAGGTGCATCGAGATTGTTACTCGTGGCCAACAGCGGATTGTACTTCACCGTAAGCTGTGGCTTCAATGCCTCACGTTTCAGTCGCTGCTCAATCTCCAATATGGAAAGCTTGTTGACGGCCGCAAGGATGACAGGATGTGTGGTCAATGCTGTGTCCACGAAAACCGCAGGTAATGGAAAGATTTGATTTTGGAAATATTCAGGTCTGGTATTACGTTGGAGGGTCACAGGCAAATCATTAAACCACAAATGGTTTTCTACATATAGCCTGGCCTTGATCAACTCCAGCTCATTTTTCTGGCGATTGGTAATAGCTTCCTGGAAGGCGATAAAAGCTTCCAGCGTATCCATCGCTGTTTTTTCGCCATTGACATAGGATTGCCTCGTATTGTCAAAATAAGCCGATGCCAGATCGACATTTTCTTTCCAGACATCATCAAAATAGGCGTATTGCTGCCAGTAGAGGTAAGCGGCGGAGGCCTTATAGACCAAATCATTGAGCATGATCTGCCTTTCACTTCGGGTGAGCTCCATGAAAACTGCTGCCTGTTGCAACGCAGTCCTTCGCTCATTGACAAACAATCCCTGGAGGACATCTACTTCAACACCCAGTTGCCACAATCCTAAATCATTTGTCGTGTTTTCAGGATTGACATACAGCCCATCCGTTTGCTCATATCCACCAACGACCTGAATGCCCAGTGGTGTCGGTAATTTGAGTTTCGCCTGAAAATTGTTGTAATATAATTTGTCATCAAACTGCTTCTGATCCCAACCGGAAACCAATTGCGGATCAAGACTTCCTTTTGCTTCTACCCTTCGTGCTTCACCCAGTTGAATTTTCAAATCAGCCTGCTTGGCGAGGGGATGATATCTAAGGATATTGTCCAGGAACTCCTGATAATATAAGACAGTATCCCCTTGGCCATACATGGATATTGCGCCAACGAGGAAAGTCCAGGCGATCAAGGTCAATCTTACGATCAATCCTCCAGTCATGGTTGATGGAAAGTTAAATTTTGCAAATTAAAGCCATGGGGTGAAGGTACTCCGTGCTCATCCACTTTCACAAAAACAATCTTATCAATCCGAATAATAATGTTTTTGGTAAATACATTTCTGACCTCGCATGAAAAACTAATGGAGGTTTGCCCGATTCCTTTAAACGCCAGTCCAATTTCGATGACATCTCCCTGGCTCGCTGAGCTGATAAAATCGATTTCGGACATGTACTTGGTGACCACATTTTTCGTATCGAGTTTAGTCATCGCATATATACCGGCTTCTTCATCAATCCAGCGTAAAAGGGCGCCACCGAACAGGGTATTACGGGCATTGAGGTCCTCGGGTTTAATCAACCGGCGGGAATAAAATCGCATCTTACTTTACGGATTTGAGTGGTGCTTTATGATTTACATCCATATTCGGGGCATTGTCATCCCTGTAATAATCAAGTGGAAAACCATTCAGCAATCGCCATACTTCATACCAGACCGGCACTTCGTTGAGGAGGATAAACGCATTCGCACCTGTACCGATACTGAGATTTTCCGGCCATGGTTTCTTCTCGGCATTGGGACTGATCAACACTCTGTAGTATCCATTTTCACTGATGAATTTGTCAATCGCGACAATCCGTCCAGAGAAAACTCCTGTTGAGGCTTCCGGCCATCCACTGATAACAATCGCAGGCCAACCATCGAAGCGCAACTGCACACGATCTCCGATATTAAGTAGTGGAATATTCTGAGGTCGTGTATATATCTCCACAGCGACATCATACTGATCGGGCATGATGGTGGCGATATCTTCACCTTCTTTGACCGTCTCGCCAATACCTTTCTTGAGTGTCTTGGTGATATACCCGGACTGTGGCGCGGTGATGTAATAAAATTTTTGACGCTCCGAATAATTGCTGAATTCATTCCGCAATTTTGAAGTTGCCGCCACACTCTCCAGTCTGGATGATAAGGCAGATTGTTGCTCGGAGAGGGACTTTGCAAGTTTGTCTTCATAGTCCCGTAAGATGGCTTGTAATTCGAGCTGGAGATTGACCAATTCATTTTTACCGATCAGTAATTTATTCTCCTGCACATTGACCGCAGCTTTCGCGGACTGCACCTTGTACTCTTTGTCCTGAAGTTCTGTCAATGTTTTAAGTCCCTTGTCATAGAGCTCACGTGTTCTGACCAATTGGTTATTGGCAATGTCCTGATTCGTCCTATACGCCACCAGATCAATGCTGTCCATACTGATCTTGTTGCGGGCTTGCTGTATCTTATTAATGGTCTGCTCGCGCTTCAATCGCAACCCTTCTTCGAGGGCGTTATATTGATTTTGCAACGCGATCATTTTCTGTTCATAAGCCCCGATGCTCTGGGACTTGGCATCCAATTGCTCGGAGGTCCGGGTCAGCAACTCAGGATCGAAATATTCGCTCTTGACTTCTGAAATAAAAACAATGGTATCTCCTTTTGAGACATAATCACCCTCGCGGACGTACCATTGCTCGAGCCGGCCGGCGATGACGGATTGAATGGCTTGTGGACGTTGTTCCGGAGACCTGGTGGTCACATATCCCTTTGAGGTCACATTCTGCGTCCAGGGTAAAAAAAGCAATAATAAAAATGCGCCTGTGAGTGATAAGGACAGCCATCGCGGTAATCCATTAACGGAGCTGCGCTTTAATTGCTTATATGCATTGAAATCCGTCAGTCGGACCAGGTGTTGGATACTGTTATCGGAAATATTCAACATGGTCAGCCGTTTTGAAGTTTATCCAGTTCAATCACACGGTCACACTTTTCCTCCCAGTAGTAGTAATCGGACACCACCATCACCGTCCAGGGGCGTCGCTTATCCATGATGTAATCAATGATCATTCGCTTCTCTTCGTCTTCAATAAATTCCAGCGGATCTTCAATGAGCAGCAGCTTAGGTTTACCTGCTATTAATCTCGCGATATGAAGCTTCTGAATGATACTGCGCGGCAGACGACGGCCTCCGCTATCCACTTCGCTATCGATGCCCTTTGGCTGGTGGATCAAATATTCATCCAGCCTTAACATTTCCAGCATTTCGGCCAGCTCCTGTTCAGGGATCTTCCGACCTAACAGAATATTATCCCTGAATGTGCCTTCAAACAATTGGTTGGAGGGAAGGATGACGCCAAAAGCATTATGGAGTTGTTCCCGTTCATAATTGGCAAAAGGGATATCATTGATATACAATTCTCCGTCCTCGATCTCATGAATACCGGACAGTATTTGCAGTAGCAAAGATTTTCCGCTTCCGGATTTGCCGGCCAATACGACCTTTTCATTCGGTTGAATTTCAAAGGAGACGGAATAAAGAATTTTTCTTTTTTCATCCGGAAATCCAAATACGATTTCCTTTGCTTTAAGTGATAAGCCTTTATCCTCCTGCACTGTTCCTGTCCCGCCGGATTCATCGAGTTCGAGGTCTGTGACATATCCGATCTTGTCGAGGGCCGTCAGCACATCGTAGATCGTTTCAGTCACCAACAATACTTTCTCGACGGAATTAATGATCAGGATGATGATAATCTCCGCGGCCACAAACTGCCCGATATTCATTCGTTCCTGAAAAACTAAAAATCCTCCCAGCAGCAGCAGCCCTGCGGCGACTATCACTTTGAAGGCGATGAAGAGGCGGAATTGATAGACCAGGACCTGGAAATGATTTTCCCGATGCCCCAGGTATTCTTCCACGATGCCGTCCGTTTTACGCAGGTGGTATTTTTCTGTGGAAATCAATTTAAAACTCCGGCTGACCCGCGCGATTTCTTCCAGCCAGTGTGCCAGGAGATATTTCTCTTTGCTTTCCTTTAAGCTGGTGGTAAGTCCTTTGGGACCGGTGATCTTGAAAATAACCCAGAGAATAAAGGCCAGGGCCAGGCCGAGAATAATAAAGTATGGACTATAGATTGCCAGCAGGATCAGTCCGAACGTAATCTGGAAAATCGCTAAGGAGAAATCAATCAGAATTTTGGGCAAGCCTTTCTGGATCGTCAGCGTATCGAAAAACCGGTTAACCAGTTCGGGGGCATGGATCTTATCCAACTGCAGAAACGAAATCTTCGGCAACCGATAGGCGAACTCAAACGCGGAGCGGGAGAACAAGTCCTGCTGAATATTCTCCACGATACGGAGTTGCAGTACCTGGATCACCCCAGTCGTGGCGATGCCTGCCAGCACGAAGCCGACCAGGATGAGCCAGGTCGTGGTGAATTGTCCGGTTTGTAAAAAATTGATGATCGCCTGGATCCCGAGCGGTAGGGTCAGGTTGACGATTCCGATAAAAAGCGCGTAGATATAAATCTGGCGGATTTCCTTGCGATAGAGCTTGAGGATTCTCCAGAATCGTCCGATGGGCGATAGTGTCATGCAATAGGCGGTTTCGTTTGGCGCAAAAGATCAGGAGTTAGGTCTTGCTGACGGCCTGCCAATATAGCGATCAATGTCTTTAGGGTGAGAACAGATGTGTGGGGAAAAGGTTTACGGATTGGGGG
>CAZYHJ010000147.1:0-1268 GCA_964646645.1 uncultured Saprospiraceae bacterium
AGATCCGATGTGGTACGTACTGAAAGAGTTGCGCCGGTATAGGTCAGTGAAGAAAAATTCTTCACTCAGCTCACGCGACCAAAGGGCTGAAACAAGGTGGCATCATCCGGATCACAGAGGATCACAAATTCTCCGCCATGGATCAATGAGTCGGGCAATGCTCTCTCGCTAGTTCCGGTCAGCAGGTTGTAATCTGAAAGGCGAAATGTTTTTGCGGATGTATTGTACAACTCGAGATATTCCACTTCCGGCAATCCTGCTGACGGTGTCGGATCAGCCATGATTTCAGTGATCAGCAGTTCATTGGCAGCGGCAATATCAATTTGGATATAGGTAAAATTTGCTGCCGTGATCGCGATACTGTTGCCTGCAAGATCCGTTACGCCTTCAATCGTCAAGGTATGTTCCACCAGACTTTCAAACGGAGATGCAAAATGCAGGACCACATTATTTTGATTGAATACGATTTGATCCGGATGACCATTGCCCGGTTGCAACGTATAATGCAATGGATCAAGCGCAGAAATTTCACTGAGTGGTTCATTGAAAGATATGTCCACTCGTTGTTGATCCAACACATTTAGTCCTGTGAATACAGGAGCTGTGGTATCGGCCACTAAAGGTTGGATGGAAATATCATCAAAGAAAAATTTATCCCTGCGTGTGTCCGTGTATCTGCACTGAATACCAAAATGCGTCAGGCTTTCCAACGGCAATAAATCATGTCCTGCACTGAAGAGCAATTCGGGCACCGCACCATTCAAGGAGTGACAAAGCCAAACCCCCTGGCTATTTTTAGTGACCCTCAACCTAAAGATGACCGGCTCCGTTCCTGCAATCCCCGCTGCCGAAACAGCAATAGATTGATCACTTCCCGCATCCCGATATTTCAATTCAATCGGATCCTGATCTCCGCTTGCCCCCACTTCAATAAAGTACCCGCTGGTCGTCGCCAGATCCGTTGAATTAACCCCCAGAAAAATTCGCAATTGATTACTGGTGGATGGCGCAAAATCAAGTTTAAAGTAAAACTTCCACACCATGCTGTCCCCATACGTCACCGGCGTATGCAACCAGGAATTCGTGGATCCGGAAGGCGCATTGAGTTGCAGTTCCTCCTCTGTGTTGATGATGAAATTGTCCTTATCTCCCGCCCACGCATCGAGATTCCCCTCAGAAAAATCTGTCGCAAATTGCCCATAGACCGGCGCTAAAAAGGAAAATGCTATCCAAATGGTGAAGAAGCGGCATTTCATGTCCCTAAGGTA
>CAZYHJ010000147.1:1368-5135 GCA_964646645.1 uncultured Saprospiraceae bacterium
GTCTCACCTTCTTACTCTCTTACATTCTCCCTACCTTTGCCCCACAAATCAACCACAACGAAATGAAAGTAGCCGTCGTCGGCGCCACCGGACTGGTGGGCCAGATTATGCTCAAAGTACTCGAAGAACGCGGGTTCCCCGTCACGACACTGATGCCTGTGGCGTCAGAAAGTTCCGTGGGGAAAACTGTACGGTTCAGAGGCACCGATCATACCGTGATCTCCCTGGACCAGGCTGTTGCCGAACAACCAGATATCGCATTGTTTTCCGCAGGAGGTTCCGTGTCCAAAGAGTGGGCCCCTAAGTTTGCCGCTGTGGGAACAACCGTGATCGACAATTCATCCGCATGGCGCATGACCGAGGGCGTACCCCTCATCGTGCCGGAAGTGAATGGTCACGTATTGAAACCGGAAGATCGCATCATTGCCAACCCAAATTGCAGCACGATACAAATGGTGGTGGCCCTGAATCCACTGCACAAACATTTTGGCATCCGCAGGATCATTGTCTCTACCTATCAGGCCGTCACTGGTACGGGCATGAAGGCCGTGAAGCAATACAAAGATGAAGTCAAGGGCGAAACTCCGGAAGCAATGGTCTATCCCTATCCGATTTTTGCCAACTGCCTCCCGCATTGTGATGTGTTTATGGACAATGACTACACCCGTGAGGAAATGAAGCTCGTACACGAAACCCGCAAGATCATGGGCGTGGCGGATATGCCCGTGACCGCCACCGCAGTGAGAGTGCCGGTATTGGGCGGACACAGCGAAGCCGTCAATGTTGAATTGGCGAGCGACACCAATGTAAAGGAAATCAGGGACATCCTTTCTGATGCCCCGGGCGTGAAGCTCTATGACGATCCGGCAACCAATAAATACCCGATGCCGATCCTGGCTGAAGGACGTGATGCCGTGTGGGTGGGACGCATTCGCAAGGATGAATCGCGTGATCGTTGTTTCAACCTTTTTATCGTGGCCGACAACCTCCGCAAAGGGGCCGCCACCAATGCCGTACAAATCGCAGAATACCTCGTCGAAAAAGGAATCCTCAAAGCCGAGAAAGAAGGACTCCTGGCCTGACGAATACAATAAATCAATGCCCCGAAGCATTGACTATAAGTTGAACGTAGAACCAATTCAGTACCGGATGATGTTGTAAGACAGCATCCACGATGTTAACCGATACCTGTACCTTTTAAAACAAACGACATGAAGACGAGAATCGTAATGTGGGGCAGCAACGCCAAAGATGAAAAAGTACTCATCGCCATCAGCCTGCGCGCCGAAGACAACGTGGTGGACATTTTTACCTTTCCTTTTGAGGTGACCACCGAGGAATTTTACAACCTGATGCTCAATGAATGGCGGGAAGCACACGAAGTGCCGTTCCCCGAAGGCTTCACGCATATCGTGCGGCCACTCACAGCGTCGGACAGCATCCTGCCCGAAGAACTCAAAGTGGACCGGACGGATATTATCAACCGGGCCCAGACCGAGTGGCATTTTGTCGTACTCTCCAATAAACTCTATCTGTCGTTTCTCAATGAACTCAAAGACATCCGCGAAAAACTTTCGGATGCCAGCCAGTATAAAAATCAGTTGTGGGAGGAGATGAAAGAGACCTGGGAAAAGGTCCAGAAAAATATCTTCGACAAGACCCTCATGCGGGAACATGGCCAGCAGCTGCGTGAAATGACCAATGATATTTTCACACAGCTCAAGGACCTACGCAAAAACCAGGATGCGGAATCCGATAAGCACTCCAAAGAGGTCGCGGATCAATTCAATGCCCGTCTCGATCAGATCGAAGAAAAGATCAAGAGCGGCCTCGGCCTCCAGCCCCTGTTTAATGACCTGAAGAAAATGCAATCCGATTTTAAGGACGCGCAACTCTCCCGCGGAGACCGTGCCAAAATCTGGAAACGCATTGACAATGCCTTTAAGACCGTCAAGGAACGCAAGTTTGGCGACAAAGGCACGCGCGATACTTCTGCCCTCGATCGGCTCAACCGCAGACTCGAAGGCTTGCTGTCCGCCATTGATAAGATGGAAAAATCCATTCGTCGCGATGATAAGGATCGCCTGTACCAGGATGACCGCATCGCTCACACCGAAGGCCAACTCGAAGCACAGATCCGCATGGCCAAGCTGAAGATGATCGATGAGCGCGTCAACTCCAAGAATGAGAAGCTCGCGGAAATGCTCAAGACCAAGACTGAGTTGGAGGACCGCATCAACCGCGAAAAGAAATTCCTGGAGGATCAGAAGAAGCATGTTGCGATGAAAGAGGAACTGAAGGAGGCCAAAGAAAACGTCAAGCAGAAAATCGCGGACACCATTCATGCCCAGACTGAAAACGCAGATGCGGATGCGCTTGAAAAAGCAGCGCAGGCGATTGCAGAACAAAAGGCAAAGAAAGCCAAAGGCAATAAGGAAGAGAATTTATTGGGCGCGGTGACCGAGACCATTGGGGATTCACTCACTGATCTCGGAGATACGATTGGTGCGGTAGCATCAGTTGTCGGAGATAAGATCGGCGATGCCTTCAAGGATTTGAAGGAAGAAGCCAAAGAGAAGAAAGAAGATGCCGATACCTTGTTTGACAAAGTGAAGGAAAATGTCAAGGACAAAGCGGAAGACATCAAAGAAGGTGCAAGCCATCTGACCGAAGATGCCAAAGCGAAAGCCTCACATCTCAAGGAAGAAGCGGCTGAACTGGCCCACGACCTGAAAGAAAAGGCTGAGCACCTCAAGGATAAAGTGGAAGAGAAAGTAGATCAGGCAGAAGAGAAACTTGAAGCCTGGGGTGAAGAGGCTAAAGAGCAACTGGCCCATATCAAAGAAGAAGCCAGGGAGAAACTGGCTCATCTCAAAGAGGAACTCGGCGATCTGCCCGGGGAGGTCTCTGAGAAAATCGAAGATTTGGCACAGGGCTTGAAGGATAAGTTTAGTGACCTCACCAAATCCTTTACCGATAAGGAAAAGGACGAGGATGAGGAAGGGAAGAATGCATGAGATTAAAGGGGCACCACCTGATGCCCCTTTTTTTTAGTCTTTTACAAATTTTCCACTGATGATGGACGTGCTGGTTTGTACCTGTACGATGTAAATTCCCGAAGCCATTCCTTCAAGACTGATCGAAGTGGGATGTTGTCCTTCTTCGATCACACGCTGAACACTGGTGATGCGTTCACCTGTGATTTTGTATAGCGTGATCGTTGACGTTTCTGTCTTTGAAGCGGGAATAGCGAGGTATAGCATGTCTGTGGCCGGATTGGGATAGAGGATCATGTCTGCTGCGTGGCCTTCATTGGTGCTGCTGCCGATTTGTGAATCGACGATCGTGCCTCTGCCATCGGCTTCTGCGCAAACGGATGGCGTCTGATCACTGGTCACACAAGCCTGCCCATTATAAATGATGGCATCCATCAATTCCACATCATCGATATACCATCCGTCACCGCCGTTTTGATCATTGGTGCCGAAACGGAAGCGCATCTTCACATTTTCACCCGCAAAATCACGCAGATCAATATACACCGGCACCATAGTATTGGTAGTGTTGATGCGGCCGGAATATGCGCCGAGATTTGGAATGGCGATCGTGTTATAGGAAAGCTTGCCGGGATAGCCGTTTCTGAAAATACGGTCATCCACACGGATCCATGATGGAAAGGTTTCGGTCAGGATTTCAACAAACCCGCCATCCGCGCCAATCTCCGTATTGTAATAGGTGTAAAATTTATAAACCGGATAAGCCGCATC
>CAZYHJ010000148.1:0-5088 GCA_964646645.1 uncultured Saprospiraceae bacterium
GCGGCCGGGGCGCCGCTCCCCGCGCACATCACCGAGCGTGCGCCCCGCCTCGGCGCCGCGCAGCCGGAACACGATCTCCCGATCGGAGAACGACGTGTAGTTGTACGGGATCTCGCGCAGGCGCGGAGCGCCTGCCGCGCCCGTGACGTCGGAGGCAATCCTGTCGGCGACAGCGTCCATCACCGAAGGATCATACCGCAGCGCAACATGACTCCGCGGTTCCCCGCGGCACGGGGCCTGGCGCCAGGAAACGCGACCGCACACGCGACGGCCGCGACCGTCAGTCCGCGGGACGTCTTGCCGACACCAGTGCCGCCATCGCGGCGACGGTCGGGTGCTCGAACACTTCGCGCGGCGTCAGCACCGTGCCGAACTCGCGTGCGACGCGCGTGATGAGGGAGAACGCGTGCAGCGACTCGCCGCCAAGGTCGAAGAAGTCGTCGTCGACGCCGACGGGTTCGATCGCGAGCACTTCTTCCCACAGACACGCGAGCGAGCGCTCGAGCGGACTGCGCGGCGCGACGAAGTCGTTCGCCACTGCCGGCCGGGACACTCTTGCGCGCGGTGCGATCGCGGGACCGGACTCGCCGCTCATCGATCGGATCCCCGCAGCACGCGACCGAGGACTCGCCCGACGTCGACGACGTGCGGCGGCTTCAGCATCGAGAACGTGTCGCCAGGTACCTCGTGGATCGCGAGCCCGCCTGCTGCGATCCTCGCCCATTCCGACTGCAGAGATTGCGGAAACTCCGCGGTCCGCAGGATGTCGATCGGCGCCCGCAACGGTCGCGCGCGGTAGGCGACGCCCGCCTCGATGTGGAGCGTGACGATCCCCCCCAGGCGCACGAACGCCCTCGGTTCGAGCGCCGGCATGCTCGCGAACATCCGGCGGACGACGCTTTCGATCGTCCGCCGGAAATGTTCTTCCACCGCGGGCGACGCGGCGCCCGCGGCGTCGCGGCCGGAGCCGGAATCCGCAATCAGCGGAGCGAGCGAATCCGCCACGACGAGCCGCTCCACCGCCAGCCCGCGCGCTTCGAGTTCCAGAGCCGCCGCCAGCGCAACCGAGCCGCCGAGGCAGTGACCCCAGAGCAGGTACGGTCCCCGCGGCTCGCAGGCAAGCAGGTCGTCGACACATGCAGTGGCCATCTGGCCCAGGGTTCGCTGCGGCGGCGAGTCGTCCTCGATCCCGGCGTAGGAGAAAGCGTACACGGGGCGTCTCGGCTCGATCGCGCGCGCCAGGCGCACCAGCGACAGCGGGGTCGAGCCCACCGAGGGCACGAGGACCACGGGCCGCCCCTCGCCGGCGGCGAGGAGTCTTCCGATCGACGCCGGGGATCCGGTGCCGGCAGGCGTCATGGCGAGGGACTCCCGGCTGCCACCGACCCGGATCGCGCCTGGATCAGCGCCGCGAGCGCCGCGATCGTCGGCTGCGCGAGGAATTCGGTGTTCTTGATGCGCAGGTCGAAGTCGCGGTGGATCGCGTGCTGGACCTGGATCGACTCGATCGAGTCGCCACCGAGGTCGATGAAGTCGTCGTCGACGCCGATCGGCGAGATGCCGAGCGTCTTTTCCCACAAGAGCACGAGTGCCCTCTCCACCGGCGTCGACGGCGCGCGGAAGGGCGTCTGCAGACCCTCGCGCCCGCGCTGCGCGCCGGTGGCGTCGCGCGGTCGCGTCGCCGAACTTCCGATGCCTTCGACCGCGGCGCCCATGGCAAGCAGATACGGTGGCGCGTCGCTCCAGCACAGCAGGCGCCGGAACACCTCGAGTCCCCACTCGACGCTCACTGCGGCCCCGTAGGTTTGCGCGAAGGTTCTTGCGATCGCGCCGCCCGGCGACGTATCGGCGCGGACCTCGAACACGATCTTGCCGATGTGCCGGGCGCGGGCCATCTGCCGGAAACCTTCCTCTGCCCGCTCGAACGGAACCGCGGAGGTCGGCGGCGGCTCGAGCTCGCCGCGAGCGAACCGGTCCATCAGCTCGTCGAACATTTCCGGCAGTCCGGGGTGCCGCGAGTCGACGATCTGGCCCAGGTCGAACGCGGCGAACGTCAGGTTGCGCAGAAACGGCGCGAGACCGAGCGCCGTGTCCGCGAGGAGGTCGCGCTTGCCGATCTCGATGAATCGTCCCTGCGGCCGGAGCAGGCCGAGACTCGCGGGGATGAACTCGCCGGCGAGCGAGTTCAGCACCACGTCGACGCCTGCGCCGCCGGTTGCGGCCCTGACGCCTTCGACGAAGTCGAGCGACCTCGAGTCGAACACGTGCTCCACGCCGAGCGAGCGCAGATGGTCGCGCTTGTCCGGGCTGCCGACCGTCGCGAAGATCTCCGCGCCCGCGCGCCGCGCAATCTGGATCGCGGCGAGGCCGACGCCGCCCGACGCGGCATGGATCAGGACCCGCTCGCCGCGCCCGAGACGCGCGAGGGTCTCCAGGGCGTAGCGGGCGGTCAGAAAGACGATCGGGATCCCCGCGGCGCGCACGAAGTCCAGGTTGTCGGGCATGAGCGCCACCGCGTGTTCCGGCGCGACGACTTCGGTGCCCAGCGCGCCCGGAGCAATGGCGACGACCGGATCACCGGGCCGCACGCGACGAATGCCGTCGCCGACCGCGCGCACGATGCCGCTGCACTCGCTGCCGGGCGCGAAGGGTCCGGGCCCGGCGACGGGCATCTGCCCGAGTGCCGTGAGCACGTCGCGAAAATTCAGACCCGCTGCATGCACCTCGATCGCGACCTCGCCCGGCCCGGGAGCGCGCTGCGTGAAAGGGACCATGCGAAGCGAGTCGAGGTTGCCGGGTTCGGCGACCACCATCCGTCGCGGACGGGACGCGAGCGAATCCCCTGCATCCCCGGCCTCGCGGCCCGTGTGCAGCAGGCTCGATTGCTCGAGCGGCCGCATCACGATGCCCTCGATCTCCACGAGAGGACTGCCATCCGGGGCGGCAACCGCGAGATCCGTCACACCGGATTGCCCCGCCCGCCGGTAGTTCGCCGTGACGAACACGACGGGCGTGAGCCGCGCGTGGATGCGCACGGCATCGTAGGTGTGCGGGATCGCTTCGGCTCGCAGCAGACCCGCGCCGTCCTGCATGATGCCGTCGAGCAGCGCCGGATGCAGGTCGAACTGCTCCAGATCGCCGGTGAACTCGGGCGGCAGCGTCACCCGGGTCCACCGGCGACCCTCGTGCTCGACGACGTGACGGCGCCACGTCCATCGAGGACCGCCCTTCAGCACCCCGCGACCGAATGGCGGCCGCGGTTCGACGCCTTCCCACGCTGCCGCCGGAGGAAGGACCGGCAACGGACCAGGGCGCGCGAGGCTCCGGCGCACGTAGCCGGTCGTGTTCACGACCCATTCGCCGCCCGACCCGAGCGGCCGCGAACGCAGCTCGAAGGACTCCTCGTCGCGCGCGCCCGCGAACGCGAGTTCGACCTGGGTTCCCGCTCCTTCGGTGAACAACGGGCGCACGAACGCGACGCTGCTCAACTCCACTGCACCCGGACCGCTCGAATGGGCGGCGTACAGGGTAGTCACGAACTGCAGCGCGGTCGTCGCGGACAGGAGCGGCCGCTCGCCGAGCCGGTGGTCGTCGACGAGCCAATGGCCGGGTTGCAACAGGCCGCGATAGACGAACGCGCCGGACGCGTCGCGCGACCTCGAGTTGAACACCGGGTGCTCGAACAGCGTCTCCTCGGACGCTCGCGGGCCCCGGTCGCGGGACTCCGTCCGCAGCGCGTCCTCGGCGAGCTCCTGCTCGATGCGCCTCACCGCGAGGCCGATGTCCTGCCACGCGCCCCACCCGACTGCGCACGCGAGTCCGGCGTGATGCGCCGCCCGGTTCTGCGTGAGGACGTCGAGCACCGAGTTGGCCGCCGCGTAGTCGACCTGCCCGGCCCCGGGGAACTGCGATGCCTGCGACGAGACCGGCAGGTAGATGTCCAGGGGCACGTCCGCGAGCAGTTCGTCGAGATGAAAAGCGCCATGGACCTTCGCGCCGAAGACGCCCGTCGCGTTGGCGCGCGTCTTGGCCAGTACAGGCGTCGGCTGCAGCGCGCCCGCGGCGTGGACGACGCCGTGGACGCCGCCGAAGCGCGCGCGCGTGGCGTCGATCGCGCGCGCGATCTGTGCGCGATCGGAAACGTCCGCCTCGACGATCATCACCTCGGCACCGCGCGACCTGAGCTCGAGCACCGCGGCGATCGCGCGCCCGACCCGATCGTCCCGGCGCGCGCGCGCGGGCCATTCGTCCTCGGGCGGAGGCGTCCAGCGCGCGGTCAGCACGAGTCTCGCGCGGCACAGATCGAAGAGTTCGCGCGCGAACGCGAGCCCGAGCCCGCCGGTGCCGCCGGTGATCAAGACCACGCCGCCGTCGCGCAACCTCGGACGCGACTCCGGCAACGCAGGCAGCGCGTAGATCTGTTCCTCGTGGCGCGTGCCTTGCCTGAGCGCCACGAGGGCCGGAGCGCCCTCGACGCAGGCTTCCGCGACGAGCGCGTCGACGAGCCATCCGGGAACCTCCGCGCCGTCGAGGCAGGGGATGTCGACGACGCGCATCGACAGCCCTGGAATCTCGAGCGGAATATCCCGGCACGCGCCGAGCACCGCCGCCTTCTCGGCGTGGCGGACCCCCCCTTCGCCATCCAGGCGCGCGAGTGCGTCCGCAACGACGACGACGTCGAGACCGTCGCTCGCGCCCCGGTTGAACGCCGCCTGCGCGAGCGCCACCAGCGACCAGAATCCGCTCTTCGCCGCGACTTCGAACGCGTCCGCGCTGTTGTGCGCCCCTCCCGGTCCGGTCACCGACCCGACGTGCAGCACCCGCGGCGGAGGCGCGCCGCGCCGCGGATCGAGCGTCGCCCATGCGGCACCCAGGTCTTCGGGCGAATCGAGCCGGGCGTGAAAGCGGTCCTCGTCGATCCGGGCGAAGCCTTCTCCGTCGACCAGCGACAGGGCGCGCACGCCAGCCGAGAGGAGCCGGGCGCGAAGCGCCTCGACGAGCGCGCTGTCCACGCCCATCACGATCCACGGTCGTGGGGGGGGGGGGGGCGCGGCCCCGGCCGCCCCCGCCCCGCCCGCGCCCCCCCCC
>CAZYHJ010000149.1:0-5002 GCA_964646645.1 uncultured Saprospiraceae bacterium
ACTGATAATGAATATCAGGAGATCCACTGGCAGTCACAGATAATGTCAAATCACCTCCAAGACAAATTGAACCTCCTTGTGGTTGAGCACTGATGGCTATATCAGGGGTCACGGTTACCACGACCGTATTGGAGTAAATATCTTCACAACCATCCTGATCGGCATATACAAATACCCGATAGGAGGTAGTGGCGGTTAAAGCGCCTGTATTATATGATGGAAAATCTGTTCCAACATTGCTCCACACTGTTCCGTTAAATAATTGCCACTGGTAATGCAGTCCGGGAGAACCGGATGCCTCCACGACTAATGTATAATTACCACCTGTACAGATAGATCCTCCTATTGGTTGTGCAGTAATGGAAATATCAGGAGTGACGACAACTGTAACGATGGAAGAATAAACATCTTCACAACCATTTTCATCAGCAGACACATATACTCTGTATTGAGTGGTAGCCGTCAATGCCCCTGTATTGTAATTGAGGGCCGTTGCTCCAGAAATGGCCGTCCATACGGCGCCATTCAACACCTCCCATTGATAAGTAATATCAGGAGACCCGCTCGCGGTAACACTTAAGTTAAATGTACCTCCAGTACAAATAGAGCCTCCAACCGGCTGAGCCTGTATCGAGATATCAGGGAATACTGTGACTTCAACCTGGTTGCTGATTAAATCTTCACATCCTATTTCGGTCGCAAAAACCAACGCTCTGTACCATGTGGTTACTGTTAAAGGATCCGTAGTAAATCCGGATGTATTACCACCAGCTTCGCTTATGTTTTGCCAGGTCCCTGCGGCAATGCTATCCTGCCACTGATATTGCAGATTTGGCGAACCGCTGGCAATAAGGCTTAGATTCCAGGTTCCCCCGGTACAAATCTGCCCGCCTGTCGGTTGGGTAGATATTACAATATCCGGATAAACCTGCACTTGGACCACGGCACTATACACATCTTCACAACCATTTTGCGTTGCGGAAACGAATACCCTGTACCATGTCGTTTCAGACAATGGATCTGTTACAAATCCTGCTGTGTTACCTCCAGTCTCGCTGACTGGTTGCCATGTCCCTGTGGCAGTACTATCCTGCCATTGATATAAAATAGCAGGCGAACCGGATGCCGTTACGTTCAATGTCCAGGTTCCTCCTGTACAAACAGATCCTCCGGATGATAATGCACTGATAGATATATCCGGGAACACGGTTACTTCAGCTACGCTACTGTATACATCTTCACAACCGTTCTGTGTAGCAAAAACAAAAACCCTGTACCATGTAGTCACTGCCAATGGATCGGTCGTAAAGCCAGGTGTATTGCCACCCGCTTCACTGATATTTTGCCATGTACCGGTAGCTGTACTGTCCTGCCATTGATATTGGATACCTGGTGATCCGCTGGCTATCACACTCAAATTCCATGTGCCACCCTGGCAAATCTGTCCACCTACTGGTGCGGTGCTGATAGCGATATCATTATATACAGTTACCTCTGCCACCTGGCTATACACATCTTCACAACCACTTTCGTTGGCATAAGCAAACAAACGGTACCATGTCGTCACCGTCAAAGGATCGGTGGTAAAACCTGATGTGGTTCCTCCCGGCTCACTTACATTTTGCCATGTCCCGGCTGAAGTGCTGTCTTGCCATTGATATAATAAATTAGGCGATCCCGTGACGCTTGCATTTAAAATCCATGTACCTCCGATACAAACCTGACCGCCAACAGGCTGAGTGTTGATAACGATGTCCGGTGTCACTGTGACAACGACGGTTTGAGAATACACGTCCTCACATCCACTCTCATCGGCATTGACAAATACCCGGTAGGAAGTGGTTGATGTCAATGCGCCAGTATTGTATGTAGCCAGATCACTACCAACGTTTGTCCAGATAGTTCCATCGAAAGACTGCCATTGATAATGAATATCAGGCGAGCCTGCTGCAACGACCGTGAGGTTGAAATTTCCACCGGTACATATAGCACCTCCCACAGGTTGCGTAGAAATGGCAATGTCAGGTGTAACCGTAACCGTAGCTGGATCAGAATATACATCCTCACAACCACTGAGGGTTGAATAGACATAAACCCTGAATGTAGTGGTCTGCGTCAGTATGCCTGAATTATATGTTGGATTGGTGGCTCCGGCGATAGTGGTCCAACTGGAACCATTGAAATATTCCCACTGATATTGTATGTTAGGTGAACCGGATGCTGTTACTGAAAGATCAAAATTACCACCGGTACAGATACTGCCACCGACAGGTTGTGCAGAAATGACAATGTCTGGAGTAACAATCACCTGTACTTCTGCAGACATGACATCCTCGCAACCGCTCTCATCCGCCGAAACAAACACGCGATATGATGTTGTTGCCGTCAATACTCCGGTGTTGAATGTGTTTTGATCACTTCCAACGACTGACCAGGCGGTACCATTGAAAGCCTGCCACTCAAAGTGAATATCCGGCGAACCTGATGCAGTCACACTGAGATCAAAATTTCCGCCGGTACAAATAGATCCTCCTACCGGTTGTGCCGAAATAGCAATATCCGGCGTCACTATAACTGTTACGATGTCAGAATATACATCTTCACATCCGCTCTGATTGGCTGATACAAAAACTCTGTAGTCTGTTGTTACGGACAACGCACCCGTATTGTAGGATGCGGCATTGGCTCCGGAAATGGATACCCATGCTGTTCCGTTATAATATTCCCATTGATAGTTTAATCCCGGAGATCCACCGGCGACAACGCTCATATCCATATTTCCGCCGGTACAAATGGAACCACCAACAGGTTGTGTTGAAATAGCAATATCCGGCGAAACATTTACAGTAACCTCCTGTGAGTACACATCTTCACAACCACTTTCATCCGCATTTACAAATACCCGGTATGTGGTGGTGCTGGTCAAAACGCCTGTATTATATGAAGCGGCATCACTACCGACGACGACCCAGGAAGCTCCATTAAAGGCTTGCCACTGAAAATGTATATCGGGTGATCCACTGGCCGTAACACTCAAATCAAAATTTCCTCCGGTACAAATATCACCGCCCACAGGTTGCGCACTGATGCTGATGTCGGGTGTTACATTGATAGTGACGATCTGGGAATACTCGTCTTCGCAGCCATTTTCATTTGCATAGACAAAGACACGGTATTGTGTTGTTGTGGTGAGTGCGCCGGTATTATACGTTGGATTGGTGGCGCCGGAAATAGATGTCCATGATGTTCCGTTATAAATTTCCCATTGATAATTAATGGCTGGAGAACCGCTGGCCGTTACACTCAGGTTGAAATTACCCCCCGTACATATTGATCCGCCAAACGGCTCAGCGCTGATGACGATATCCGGTGATACGACCACAGCCACCACGCTGCTGAATATATCTTCACAACCGCTTTGGGCCGACGATAAGTAAACACGGTACCAGGTGGTTTGTGTTAAAATGTCCGTCGTGAATGACGGTGTCGTACCACCCACTTCACTCACATTTTGCCAGGTACCTCCGACGATGCTATCCTGCCATTGATAGGTGATGCCGGGTGATCCTGCAGCGATAACGCTTAATGGCCATGTTCCTCCTTCGCAAATAGCGCCTCCAACTGGTTGAGTTGAAATCGAAATATCAGGAGTCACTGTGACCGTCACTTCTTGTGAATAGACATCCTCGCAACCATTCTGATCTGCGTATACAAACAGTCTGTACTGTGTAGTGGCAGTCAACGGTCCTGTATTATACGTAGAAGATGTAGCACCGGAAATAATCTCCCATGCAGATCCATTATAGGTTTCCCATTGGTATTGAATGGAGGGAGAGCCGCTGGCTGTAGCGCTGAGCACCATCGAACCACCCGTACAGATAGAGCCTCCTACAGGTTGGGCTGAAATGGAAATATCCGGGAATACATTGACGACCACTTCTGTAGAATAAACATCCTCGCAACCATTTTCATCTGCATTGATAAATACACGATAATTAGTTGTGGTCGTGAGTGCTCCTGTATTGTATGATGCCTGGTCACCTCCCACTACGCTCCAGGTCGTACCATTAAATGCCTGCCATTGGTAATGGATGTCTGGTGAGCCGCTCGCGGTGACACTTAAGTCAAAGGTTCCACCGGTACAAATAGATCCACCGACCGGTTGAGCGGATATTGAAATATCAGGAAATACATTGATGGTAACAGGGTTGGAATACACGTCTTCGCAACCACTTTCATTGGCGAAAACAAAGACCCGGTATTGAGTCGTGCTGGTCAATGGACCTGCGAGGTAAGATGATGCCGTAGCTCCGGATATAGCCACCCAGATTCCACTGCTATAGATTTCCCATTGGTATTGTATAGATGGAGATCCGGATGCAGTCACGGACATAGTATGTGTACCCCCTGCACAAATATCATTTCCTGCAGGTTGACCGGTAATGGAAATATCCGGTGTGACCGTAACCGTGACGGTATTGGAATAAATATCCTCACAACCACTGGCGGCAGAGCTTAAAAATACCCGATAATCTGTGGTTGCCGAAAGTGATCCTGTATTATATGAAGCCGCATTCGCTCCGGAAATTATACTCCAACCGGATCCGGTATTAATTTCCCATTGATAGGTGATCGAAGGTGCTCCACTGGCCACCACTGTCATGGTATGGTTTCCGCCAGTACAAATTGATGCTCCTGAAGGCTGAGTACTTATCGCAATATCAGGAGTAACTACAACCGTCACATCATTGGAGACCGCAGTTTCACAACCACCTTGTGGAGCATATACCAGCACTCTGTATAAAGTAGTCGTTGTTAATGCACCTGTATTATAAGATGGCTGATTGGACCCGGTATTGGTCCAGTTACCTGCTGAGAAATACTGCCATTGATAATTGAGGCCGGGCGAGCCCGTTGCTGTGACAACAAGATCGAGATTTCCACCTGTACATATTGATCCACCTGTAGGTTGGGAAGAGATTTCAATATCCGGGAATACATT
>CAZYHJ010000150.1:0-4902 GCA_964646645.1 uncultured Saprospiraceae bacterium
TCGACGTGCTGATCGCCTGCGCCTTCAACTTCGAGGCGCACACCACCGAGTTCGCGAAGCTCGGCCGCCTGCCGGTGCTGAAAGCCCGGATGAATGCCGACCTGCACATGGCCGCGGATCTCAAGAACACCGGCAAGGGCAACCTCTTCGTGATCTTCGGCGAGCCGGACATCGACCTTCTCACCGACAGCGACGGCCGCCATCGCGTCAAGGTCAACGGCGTGGACGTCTTCAAGCCGCAGACCGGCGAGGTGGTGAGCGACGGCGCCGACGGCATCGCCTGCTGGTTCATCGATACCGATTACAACGAGGAGAGCTTCTTCGTCCGCCACGCCTACTTCCTGGGCGCGAACGACCCCTACGGCTCGCTCAGGACCACGCTCAAGGCCGAGATCGATCCGGACGCGTGGGCGACGCTGCACGGCGATACCTCGCGGCCGTTCCCGAAGCCCAAGTCCGGGCGGATCGCGGTCAAGGTGATCAACCACCTCGGGGACGAGGTGATGAAGGTGTTCCGGGTGGCGTGATGACTCAGTTCTGGCGCGATGGGTACTGGCGGATGAGCGTGCACGGACTCGAGCATTGGGTGGAAGGGCATTGGGTCGATCGGGAACACTGGGATCGTTCGGTCCATTCGTACGCCGATGCGGCGTCGCGTCTGAAGCGCGCCAGGGCAACGATCGGCACCACGTCGAGGTACGTGAGTCCCAACGCCGATTGCCCGATCTGCGGGGCAGAAGTCTTCTTCCATCAGAACGAATTCGGGAGTCGCATGTACTTTGACGAACTCGGCCCGCCATGGCCGAAGCATCCTTGCACCGACCAAGGTGGAGAGACCTCCAGGGAAAACGCCGCGCGTGGATCGGCTGCGCGCGAATCTCCGCACTTGCGGGATAGCGTCGAGGTCGAGTCGATCGGCGCGTGGGATGACGAGGTCGGCCGGCAAAGAGAGTTCGAGTTCGGCGAGCGCCATGGGCAAGGGCGCTGGCAGGCGTACCGGGTCGAGCGGAAGCTCACTCTTACGAAGGGCATGGCGCTCATCCTGTCCGAGAACACCGATGGATCGGGGAAGCTGACTTTCCGTGCGATAGCCCGACGGCCACCGGGGCTCGAGGTCGCGGATCCGGTGTTCTTGTTCCGCGGGCAACTTGCGTACTTGGACCACCGCCGCATGGAACCGGAAGTGATCGATGCCAGGAAGGTCAACAGCGCGCGATCGTTGATCAACGAACTGGTGGGGCGATAGACATTGCCCCTGGACTTGCGCGCAAATTGACCAAGATTAGCGAGTTTATCGGCGCACAATAAATTGACGATGTCGCGTTTGAAATCAGTGACTTCCGCATCGCCTACGCCTTCGTCGCCAGCCCCGACCGCCTGACGGGCGAGGAGCAGAAGGCCGTCAAGGTCACGGCGCTCGAACCGCAGCTCGACCCCGTCAACCCGGGCATGCAGCTCCACAAGCTCCACCGCGGGGAGCGCAAACACGTCTGATCGTTCCGCGCAGGCCAGGCGCTGCACAGCGACATCTCGCGAACCGTCCCGACGCGCCAATCCGGCGGGTGTGCCACCACGGCCGTCATTGCCCTCGGGGATGAGGGGATGGTGGTGTTCAGGGCGCAGGGGGAGCGGCGTTGGTCGATTCACCCGGTCCGCCCGCTGCGGGACGATCAGCGGGCGGCGTCCGCGTCGAGGTAGTCGCGAAGACTCAGAAGCCGCACTCCGCGGAACGCGCCCAGGGCCAGGAGCGCGCGGTCACCGGTGACGATTGCATGGGCGCGGCCGGTGAGCGCGCATTCGATCACCCGGTTGTCGGGATCGTCGGCGACGACGCGCAGCCTGCGGCGCGGAGCGACGAACTGCGCGACGTTCGCCAGGAACACGGCTATGCGCGCGAGCTCGTCCGGGTCGCGGGAGAACTTGCGCGCGAGGATACCCAGCAGTTCGTCGAGGATCGCCTTGGAAAGGACGAGCTCGTCCTGTTCATCCACGACCCTTTGCAATGCGGCTTCTCCTCGCCCCCCCGGAAACACCACCGCGGAGACGAGGACGTTGGTGTCGAAGACGACTCTCACCTCGCGAGGTATCGCTCGAGGTCTTCCTCGGTGAGAAGTCCCTGGTCACGCGCCTTCCCGCTCCAGTAGCCCTGGATGGACCGGAGCTCCTCGCGGCGGCGTCCGATGCGCGCCTGCCGCAGCGCGTCCTGGATGACTGCACTGAGCGTCTTGCCTTCGGCGGCGGCGAGCGCCTCGGCTTCGCGTGCGAGGCTGGCCGGAAGGGAAATGGTCTTCTTGACGGCGTTGGACATGGCGGCTGTGGCGGTGTGAACAAATCATACCGGCCCGGGCTTTCCAGCGCAACGCCCGCCGATTGCGTCGAGGAAGGCGGCCGGCTGCGAGGATTCGCGGAATCGGGCTCCGCAACGTCATGGGATACTGGCGCTGCGGGGACGGCAGGCTGGTTCCGCGATATCGCCCTTCGAATCATGGACTTCCGCATTGCCGATACCTTCGTCGACAGCCTCGCCCGCCTGACGGGCGAGGAGCAGAAAGCGGCCAAGGTCACGGCGCTCGACCTGCAGCTCGACCCGGTCAATCCCGGGATGCAGCTTCACAGGCTCGACCGCGCGAAGGACAAGAACTTCTGGTCGGCGCGCGCGGGACGCGACCTCCGGATCATCCTGCACCGGACGAGCGCGAGCCTGCTGCTCTGCTACGTCGATCACCACGACAAGGCCTACGCGTGGGCGGAGCGGCGCAAGATCGAAACGCACCCCGTCACGCGCGCGGCGCAGATCGTGGAGATCCGCGAGGTCGTCCGCGAGATGCCCGTCACGGCGCTCCCGGATCGTGCCGCGGACGAGGGAGTCAGGGTGCGCACGAGCGCGGTCCGACCATTCGTCGCGCGGACGGAGTCCGAACTGCTCGGGTATGGCGTGCCCGTGGAGTGGATCGAGGAAGTGCGAAAGGCGGATGAGGACAGCATCCTGGAAGTCGCCACGCACTTGCCGGCGGAAGCGGCGGAAGCGCTGCTCGAGATCGCGGTGGGGCGCAATCCGATCGTCGCCGTGCGATCGATGCCACCTTCGCCGGATATCGGCTCGACGTCGACCCCGCTTCGCGTCGAGAGTCATTCGTTGGAGCGGCGGGTTGTTCCGGAACTCGAAGCACCCGAGCCCGGCCGTGGGGAGGATCCATTCGAGCACCCGGATGCACGACGGCGTTTCATGCTCGTCCAGGGACCCGAGGAACTCCGGCTCGCGCTCGACTTCCCGTGGGACCGGTGGACGGTCTTTCTCCATCCGGATCAGCGGCAATGGGTCGAGCGCGACTTCTCCGGACCGGCGCGGGTGTCAGGCTCGGCGGGGACCGGAAAGACCGTGGTCGCACTGCACCGCGCGGTGTTTCTCGCAAGGACGAACTCCGATTCGCGCGTGTTGTTGACGACTTTCACCGACCCGCTGGCGAGCACGCTCCGGACCAAGCTGAAGCGGCTGCTCGGGAACGAGCCGCGCCTCGGCGAGCGCGTCGACGTCGAAGCGCTCGACGCCGTCGGAGCGCGGCTGTATCGGGCGCAGTCGGGACCGCTGGCGCTCGCTTCGCCGGAACAGGTCCGGCAGTTGCTGAAGGAGCACGCCGCTGCGGTGCCTGGCCACGGGTTCGGCGCTCGCTTCCTGCAGGAAGAGTGGGGGCAGGTCGTCGACGCATGGCAGGTCACCGACTGGGACGCCTACCGGAACGTCGCCCGCCTCGGACGGAAAACGCGACTGCCGGAAGCGCGGCGGAAGGTCCTTTGGACGATCTTCGAGCGCGTGCGCGCCTCGCTTGCGGAACGCGGGCTCGTCACCCGCGCCTCGATGTTCGCGCGCCTGGCGTCGGCGTTGGAAAGCGGTGCGAGGACACCCTACGAGCACGTGGTGATCGACGAGGCGCAGGACCTGTCCGTACCGCAGCTTCGCTTCCTCGCGGCGCTGGGCGCTTCGCGTCCGAACGGACTGTTCTTCGCCGGCGATACCGGTCAGCGGATCTTCCAGCAGCCGTTCTCGTGGCGCACGCTCGGCGTGGACATCCGCGGTCGCGCCAGGACGCTTCGGGTCAACTACCGAACCTCGCACCAGATCAGAGGCCGCGCGGACCGTTTGCTGGGTCCGGACATTGCGGATGCGGATGGCAACGTCGAGAACCGAAGCGGCACGGTCTCCGTGTTCAATGGTCCCGAGCCCACGGTCCGGACCTTTCGGTCCGAGGCCGATGAGGTCGCGGCGGTGGCGAATTGGATCGAGGCCCGGCGGACTGAGGGTGTGCTGCCGCACGAGTTCGGCGTCTTCATTCGAGCGGCGGAGCAGATGGATCGGGCTCGCGAAGCGTTGAAGGCCGCCGGACTCGCGTTCAAGGTGCTCGATGACCGGGTGGAAACGACGACGGGCTGCGGGTCCCTGGGGACCATGCATCTCGCGAAGGGCCTGGAGTTCCGGGCGGTCGTCGTGATGGCCTGCGACGACGAGGTCATCCCTTCGCAGGTCCGCATCGACGAGGTCGGCGACGAGGCCGACCTCAAGGACGTCTACGACACCGAGCGGCAATTGCTCTACGTCGCGTGCACGCGGGCGCGAGATTTCCTCCTGGTGACTGGAGTCGAGCCGGCGTCGGAGTTCCTGGACGATCTGTCAGCGACTCGGGCAGCGTAGGCGCGCTCAGTCCGCCGCGTCGCGCGCCTTCGCCGGCCGTGCCGCCAGCAACCGGTCGGCGTACTCGCGCCAGTTCGCGTCCTTCGCGATCCCGGCGAAATCCGCCTTGCGCCTCGCCATGAAGTCCTGCCGCTCGGCGATCGCGCTCGCCATCCACGGATCGAGCCCGGCCTCGCGCACGGTGACCGCGACCTCGCGCATCTCCTCGGCGCGGC
>CAZYHJ010000151.1:0-4872 GCA_964646645.1 uncultured Saprospiraceae bacterium
GTATCCAGGCCTTCCAGCCGGTCCTCATCGAGGGCTCGGCCATCCAGCTGCACCCGCTCGTCTGTTCGGCCTTCAACGCCGACTTCGACGGTGACCAGATGGCCGTCCACGTCCCGCTCAGCCGCGAGGCTGTTGCCGAGGCGAAGCAGATCCTCATGTCGAACAGGAACCTGCTCTCGCCGGCCAGCGGCGACCCGATCGTCGCGCCGTCGCTCGACATGGTGCTCGGCTGCTACTACATGACCGACATCGACGCCAACGCGAAAGGCCACTATCGCGAAGCGAACGGCCGTCCCGCCGAAGGCATCTTCGGTTCGTTCGAAGAAGCCAAGCTCGCCTTCGACCTCGGCATCCTCGAACTTCGCGCCCCCATCCGCGTCCGCACCCATCGGCCCGTCTCCGGCCCTGGCGGCGAGCCGGAATACGACGCGGCCGGCAACCCGAAGAACCGCTTCATCGAAACAACCGTCGGCCGGATCATCTTCAACGAAGTCCTGCCGGAAGATGTCGACTTCCAGAACGTCATCATGGACCGCCCGAACCTGCGCAAGGTGGTCGCCACCTGTTACCGCACCATGGGCAGCGAAGAGACGGGAGAAGTCGTCGACCGCATCAAGGCGACCGGCTTCCACTACGCCACCCGTTCCGGCATCACCATCGCCATCCACGAAATCCAGGTTCCCAAGAACAAGAAGGAACTCCTGGACGAGGCCGATGGCAAGGTCGATGAACTGCGCGAGCAGTACCAGATGGGCCTCATCACCGAAGATGAGCGCTACCAGGAAACGGTGAACATCTGGTCCAAGACCACCACCGAAGTCGAGAACGCCATCAAGGCGCGCATGCCCGAGTACGGTTCGCTCTACTACATGGCCAGCTCGGGGACGAAGGGTAACATCACCCAGATCCGCCAGATGGCCGGTATGCGCGGTCTCATGGCCGACCCGAACGGCAAGGTCATCGAACTCCCGATCCGTGGCTCCTTCCGCGAAGGGCTCACGGTCCTCGAGTACTTCATCTCCACCCACGGCGCCCGCAAGGGTCTCGCCGACACCGCACTGCGCACGGCGGACTCCGGGTACCTCACCCGCCGCCTCATCGACGTGGCCCAGGATGTCATCATCCTCGAAGAGGACTGTGGCACCACCAGCGGCCTCTGGATTGAACGCGAGGAGAACGGCGAAGCCGTCGAATCGCTGCGCAGCCGCATCGTCGGCCGCTACGCCGCAATGCCCGTCATCGATGAGTCGACCGGCGAGGTCATCTGCGACCGCGGCGAGGAGATCAGCGAAAGCGTCTCCGACGAGATCGATGCCCGCCGCATCATGCGGGTCTTCGTCCGCACCCCGATGTCCTGCGAAGCCGAGCGCGGCCTCTGTGCCCCTTGCTACGGCCGGGACCTGGCCCGTGGCACGCTCGTCAAGCAGCGCACCGCGGTCGGCATCATCGCCGCCCAGTCCATTGGCGAGCCGGGCACCCAGCTCACCATGCGTACCTTCCACACCGGTGGCGTCGCGTCCCAGACCGACATCACCAGCGGTCTTCCCCGCGTCGAAGAGCTGTTCGAGGCCCGCGCCCCCAAAGGCGAGGCGATCATCAGCGAAACCGACGGCATCGTGGAAGTCGTCCAGGAAAACGAGCGCCGCATCGTCCGCGTCAGCAACGTCGATACGCTCGTCGAAGAGTACGAAATCCCTGCCAAGGGCAAGGCGCTCGTCGCCGACGGTGAACGTATCGTCGCCGGCGCGGCTGTCGCCCAGGGTCCCGAAGCCAAGGGCGCCGAAAAGGGCACCGAAGTCGCCGAGCAGGTCGTATCGCGCATCTCCGGCATCGTCCGCACTACCGGCAAGAACAAGATCTCGGTGGTGTACGAAGAGCGCGAAGAACGCGAGTACGCCATCCCGGCGGCCGCCCGTCTCCTCGTCGAGAACGGCCGCATGGTCTACGCCGGCGACCAGCTCACCGAGGGCGCCCGCAACCCGCAGCACATCCTCCACATCCAGGGCCGCGACGCCGTCCGCAAGTACATGGTGGACGAGGTCCAGAAGGTCTATAAGTCCCAGGGCGTGAACATCAACGATAAGCATATCGAGGTGATCACCCGCCAGATGCTCCGCCGCGTGAAGGTCGACCACCCGGGCGACACCGGCCTCCTGCCGGGAGACCTCGCTGACCGCCGCGCGTTCGAGGAGCTCAACAACAAGATCATCGCCGAAGGCGGCGAGCCGGCGACGGCCCAGCCTGTCCTCCTCGGCGTTACGAAAGCCTCGCTGAACACCGATTCGTGGCTCGCCGCCGCCTCCTTCCAGGAGACGACGCGCGTGCTTACGAACGCCTCCATCGACGGCTCGACCGACAAGCTCCTCGGACTCAAGGAGAACGTCATCATCGGCAAGCTCATCCCGGCGCGGAGCGAAATCGAAGTGCCGAAGCGCGAGCACTACGCCGAGCTCGACGTGCCCGAGTCCCTCCTCCTCGAAGAGGAAGAGGACCTCGAGCGCATCCTGGCCGAGCGCGAAGCCTCCGCGACCCGCCGGCCCGGAGCCGTTGGCCTCCTCGACGACGACGACGAGGAGATCGGCGCCCTTCCGCTGGATGAGGACGAGGACTTCACCATCGGCGGCGACGACGACGAGTAGCCTCGGCTACTGGCTCACCACAACGAAGAACGGGCCTCCCGCAGGGAGGCCCGTTTTCTGTGCGCACACCGGGATGCCTGGGAGCTACACGAGTTCCAGGGCTTCTCCCTCGTAGGTCTTGGCTCCCCGCCGGAGCTCGACCAGCCTGCCGAGCTTCACCACGCAGTCCGCCACGCCTTCGCTCTCTCCAAGCGCGTTGAAGCTCTGCATCCCGCAGACATTGCACGACCCATGGTGGCAGTCGGGCACCGTCTTCACCGTGTGGACGTCGCGCCACTGGCCGCGGAGGTAGCTCTTGGTCACGCCGCAATCGATGTGGTCCCACGGCAGCGGCTCGCGGGTGTCCCATTCGCGGTGCGCGAACCAGGCCGCATCGATTCCCGTCGCAGCGAACGCCTGCTCCCAGTGTTCAGCGCGGAAGTACTCGCCCCAGGCGTCGAACTTCGCGCCGCGCCGCCAGGCCTCGTAGACCGCTTCGCCAACGCGCCGGTCGCCGCGGCTGAGGACGGCTTCGATGAAGCTGTCGCGCGGGTCGTTCCAGCTGAACTCCACGCCTGCCGATCGGCAACCGTCCTTCAGCCGGAAGTGCTTCGGCTGGAGCTCCTCGCCCGTATCCTGGCGGGCCCACTGGAACGGCGTATGCGGCTTCGGCACCAGGTTGCTGGTGCTCACGCGCACCCTGGCGCGCCCGCCGACGTACTTCCGGCCGATCGCCTTGACCTTCTTGCCCATCTCGAGGATCCCGTCGACGTCTTCCATGGTCTCGGTTGGGAGCCCGACCATGTAGTACATCTTGATCCCGGTCCAGCCGCGCTGGAAGGCATTCTCGGCCGCGCCGAGCAGGTCGTCTTCGCTCACGAGCTTGTTGATCGCGTTGCGCAGCCGCTGGCTGCCCGCCTCCGGCGCCAGCGTGAGTGTGTGCTTCTTGCCTTTGGCCACGGCGTTCGCGACGTCGACGGAGAAGCTGTCGACGCGCGTGCTCGGGATGCCCACTTTCAGGCCCTCGAACGTGCTGGTGAGCTGGTTCACCATCGGCACGATCTGGCTGTGGTCCGTGGTGCTCAGGGAGAGCAGCGAGAGCTCGTCGTAACCGGTGTTGCGCATGAGTTCTCGCGCGGCCTGGACGACTTCTTCGGGGCTTCGCTCCCGCGTCGGGCGGTAAATCATCCCGGCCTGGCAGAAGCGGCAGCCCTGCGTGCAGCCACGCTGGATCTCCACGGCCGCGCGGTCGTGGATCGTCTGCAGGTAGGGGACGATCGGCTTCACGAGGGCCGGGGGCAGCTTCTCGACGATCCGCCGCGTAATCGTCGCCGGCGCATCCGGCACGGTGGGTTCGAGCGCAAGGAAGTGCCCGTCCGCGTCGTACCGTGCTTCGTAGAACGACGGGACGTAGACGCCCGGCATACGGAGCAGGTCGTGCAGCCGTTCGCGCCGCGGCGTCCCCGCTCGCTTCCATTCGCGCACGAGGTTCGCCAACTCAATCACCGCGTCCTCGCCCTCACCGAGGAAGAACGCATCGATGAACGGCGAGAGCGGTTCGGGGTTGAAGCTTCCGCTCCCTCCGGCGATCACGATCGGGTGCTCGTCGGTCCGCTCGCGGGCCCAGACCGGGATGCCCGCAACGTCGAGCATGTTCAGGACGTTCGTGTAGGTCATCTCGTACTGGAGCGTGAATCCGAGCACGTCGAAGTCGCGGATCGGTGTCCGTGTCTCGAGGCTCCAAAGCGGCACGGATTCGCGCCGCATCTCGGTCTCCATGTCTTCCCAGGGGGCGAAAACCCGCTCACAGGCGACGTCTTCGACCTTGTTGAGGAGGTCGTAGAGGATCCCGATGCCCATGTTCGACATTCCGATGTCGTAGGCATCCGGGTACGCGAGCGCGATGTGGACGGCGGTCCCGCGCCAGTCTTTCGTGACGCTGTTCCATTCTCCGCCGGTGTAGCGGGCGGGTTTGGAAACTCGGGTCAGCAACTCGTCGATGGTCGGCATGGGCGTGCTCCTCTCCCGGCATGCGGCGCGCCGGTACAGGCGAACTTCCATGGTAGCAGGATGCGGGGTTTCGGTTGGCTCCGGAGGAAAGCCGGCTAGAGCTTGAGGGCCGCCTTCAGTTTCTCGACCTTTCCCTTGTGAGCGCGCGGCACTTCCAGTTCGAACTCGCTCCCATCGGCCAGGCCGATCACCAGTGGCGCGGTGAGCGCCCCGCGGCCCAGTTCGAACCTGGTGATCTGTTCCA
>CAZYHJ010000152.1:0-4797 GCA_964646645.1 uncultured Saprospiraceae bacterium
CGCCGAGCCCACGCCCGCCCACGTCGTTGCAGGAGATGCCCATCCGCTCCTGAATCGCGGCGACGACCTTGATGACATAGGTCTTCGGAATCAGCGCCGCGCCGGACGCGTAGCCCGCCTGCCACTCCATCCAGTCGGTCTGCGCCGCGTCCAGGCGCGCGACGACGCTCGCGCTGTCGAGCGCCGCGAACGCGCGCGCGACGCGCTCGTCGACGAGAGGCCGGTTGGCGACGCGCGCGGCCTTGTCGCGCGCGCGGGGATCGCGCGCGAACGCTTCGTCGTCGAGCACGTGGCGGCAGAAGTCCGCCCACTCGCGCTCGTTCTGGATCGAGATCACGATCTCGCGCCCGTCCGCGCAGCGGAACCCGCCGTACGGCGCGATCGTCGGGTGCTTCAGCCCCACGCGCTCGGGCGCCTTGCCGCCGTAGCGCGTCTGCAGGAACGGCACGCCCATCAGTTCCACCGCGGAGTCGAACAGCGACACCTTCACGCCGCTGCCGCGCCCGGTGCGCTCGCGCTGAAAGAGCGCCTGCTGGATGCCGATCAGCGCGTTCATGCCCGCGGTGATGTCGCACAGCGACACGCCGATGCGCCCCCACTCGCCCGGCGCGCCGCTGACCGCGACCAGCCCGCTCTCGGCCTGCACCAGGAGGTCGTACGCCTTCATCGACACCTTCGGCCCGCGGTCGCCGTAACCGGAGATGTCGCAGGTGACGAGCCGCGGGTGGAGAGCGCGCAGCGCGCCGGACCCGAAGCCCAGGCGCTCGGCGGCGCCGGGGGCGAGGTTCTGCAGGAAGACGTCGGCGCGCGCGATCATCGCGTGCAGCAGTGCGGCGTCGCCGGGGTCTTTGACGTCGAGCGCGACGGACTCCTTGCCGCGATTGATCCACACGAAGTACGACGACTCGCCGTGCACCGTGCGGTCGTAGCCGCGTGCGAAGTCGCCCTCGGGGCGCTCGACCTTGATCACCCGCGCGCCGGCGTCGGCGAGCCGCGAGCTGCAGAACGGCGCGGCCACCGCCTGCTCGAGCGCGACGACGAGCAGGCCCTCGAGCGGCCGGTGAGCGGGGGATGCGGAATCGCTCATGGGGTCAGGCCGGGGGAGACTCGGCGGGGGCGAAGTCGAGCTCGACCTTCGCTCCGTTGGGATCGTGGAAGAACAGCTGCCAGGTGCCCCGCCCGGGCAGGCGCAACAGCTCGTAGGCGACGCCGCGGGCACGCAGCCGTTCGATCGCCTCGGCCAGGCCGCTGGCGCTGAACGCCATGTGGTCGATCGCGCCGCGCACGAGCGCCGAGCGCGGCTGGCCCGCGATCACGTGCAGGATCGCGTCGCGCCCGCCGCGCGGGTACAGCCACGCGCCGGGGAACGCGAACGCGGGCCGATCGCCCGGCACGAGGCCCAGGAAGTGCTCGTAGAACGCGAGCGTCGCGTCGAGGTCGTCGGTGAGCACCGTGAAGTGGTTCATCGCGGACACGGTCATGGCGGCCTCCGGTGAGTGAGCGGGCGACGAGCGCGCATGCTAACCGAAGCGGTGCGCACCGCGTGCGCGCCCGATGCGCGGCCGCGGTCGCCCGCGACGACGCCCCGCGACGCCCGACCTGCAGGCCGCGGGGCCACCCCGCGACGCCCTCACCCGCGCAGCATCTCGCCCGCGATGATCATCTTGCGCACCTCGGTCGTGCCGGCGCCGATCTCGAGCAGCTTGATCGCGCGGTACAGCCGGTTGATCTCCGACTCCCAGATGTAGCCGGCGCCGCCGTGCACCTGCAGCGCGTGGTCGAGCACACGATTGAGCGTGTCCGCCGCGAACATGACCGATGCCGCAGTGATCTTGTGGATCTCGCCGCGCCCTCCGCCGCCGGTCTCGAGCTCGTTGGCCGCGCGCAGCGCCTGGTACGTGAACACGCGCATCGCCTCGACCGCGACGTACATGTCGGCGAGCCGCGACTGCACCATCTGGAAGCTCGCGATCGGCTGTCCGAACTGCTTGCGCGTGCGGGCGTAGTCGAGCGTGATCTCGAGCGCGCGCTCGGCGATGCCCAGGCACACCGGCGAGACCATCGCGCGCTCGAGGTCCAGCCCGCTCATCAGGACCTTCACGCCGCGCCCTTCCTCGCCGACGAGGTTGCGCGCCGGCACGCGGCACTCGTCGAACACGAGCTCCGCGGTCGGGCTGCCGCGAAATCCCATCTTGCGCAGTTTCTGCGCCACCCGAAAGCCGGGGAAGCCGCGCTCGACGATGAACGCCGAGATGCCCTGCGCGCCGCGCTCGGGGTCGGTCTTCGCGTAGACGAGCAGCACGTCGGCGACCGGCCCGTTCGTGATGTAGAGCTTGGTGCCGTTGAGCACGTAGTGATCGCCGTCGCGGCGCGCGGTCGTGCGCATCGAGCCGAGGGCGTCGGAGCCGGCGCCGGGCTCGGTCAGCCCGAGCGCCCCCACCGAGGTGCCGGCGCACAGGCCCGGCAGGTAGCGCTCGCGCTGCGCGTCGCTCGCGTTGCGCAGGATGTTGTTCAGGCACAGGTTCTCGTGCGCGACCCACGACAGCCCGAGCGCGTGGTTCCAGCGGCTGAACGCCTGCGCGACGAGCCCGCTCGCGAAGAGGTCCATCCCGGCGCCGCCCAGGCTCGCCGGCGCCGTGACGCCGAAGTAGCCGTTGCGACCGATCAGCGGGAACGCGTGCGCGGGCCAGGACTCGTCCTCGTCCATCGCCGCGGCGAGCGGGTACAGCTCGGCGCGCGCGAAGCGATCGGCCTCGCCGAGCACCAGCGCCTCGTCCGCCGACAGTCCCGCGAACACCTGCGCGACGCCGCGCGCGCCCGCCGTTCCGATCGCCCCGTTCTCGCCGCCCATGTCGCCTCCCGCACGCTTGACAGGCCCCAGGGGCCCACGTTAAATGACTCCGGTTCACCGATGCTATCGGACAGCGTTTCATAGGGCAATCTCGCCACCCGCCGCGGGTTCCGATTCCACATTTCGAGGTGTAGTGACTTGGAGTCATCGACGAGGACCGCGCGCACGCCCGCGCCCGCCGCGCCGCGCGCCCCCCGGCGCCCCGGGCGCGAGACCCGCGTGCGCGACATCCTCGACGCCGCCCGGCACGTGTTCACGCACCAGGGTTACGACGCCGCGGCCGTCTCCGACATCGCCGCGCGCTGCGTCGTGGCGCAGGGCACCGTCTACAAGTACTTCGACAGCAAGCGCGAGCTGCTGCTCAAGGTGCTGGCCGACTGGTACGACGAGATGTTCGGCGACACCACCCGCGAACTGCGCGCGCTCGAAGGCACGCGCCCGAAGCTGCGCTACCTGATCGGGCGCCACCTGCGCACGATCCGCGACAACCCCGCGCTGTCGGCGCTGATGTTCGTCGAGGTGCGCTCGCAGCCCGGCTACGTCGGCTCCGAGCTGCACGCGCTGAACCGGCGCTACACGTCGATGCTCACGCGGGTGCTCGAAGACGGCGTGGCGCTCGGCGACCTGCGCGCCGACACCCCCGTGCGCGCGATCCGCGACCTGCTCTACGGCGGCATCGAGCACCTGGCGTGGCGCTACCTGAGCGGGCGCGGCGGGCTCGACGTCGACGCGAGCACCGAGCAGGTGCTCGCGATGCTGTGGGGCGGCATCGCCGCGCCCGACGCCGCCGATGCGACGCGCACCGCCACCGACGCCGAGCTCCGGCGCAAGCTCGCCGGGCTGGCCGAGCGCGTCGAGCGGCTGGAGGCCCGGGCCACGCCGCGGCGAACCCATTCGAGGAGGACACCATGACATCGACGACGCCTTCGACGCCCCCGCCGGGGGGCGGCGCGACGCACGCCTGGCCGTTCCGTTCGGTGCTCGTCGCCAATCGCGGCGAGATCGCGCTGCGCGTGCTGCGCACCGTGCGCGCGCTGGGGCTCGAGGGCCTGGTCGTGTTCCACGCGCAGGACCGGGACTCCCCCGCGGTGCGCGCGGCGGATCGCGCGATCGAGATCGCCGGAGCGACGCCGGTCGCCGCGTACCTGGACGCGCAGCAGATCGTCGAGTGCGCGAAGCGCGCGGGCGCGGGCGCGATCCACCCCGGCTACGGCTTCCTGTCCGAGAACGCGGACTTCGCGCGCCGCGTCGCGGCCGCCGGCATCGTGTTCGTCGGGCCCACGCCCGAGCAGATCGACCTGATGGGCGACAAGGTGCGCGCACGCGCCTTCGTCGCGCGGGCGGGCTTCCCGGTCGCGCCGTCGGCGATCGAGGACGACGACCCCGCGAGCTTCGAGCGGCGCGCCGCCGCGGTCGGCTTCCCGCTGCTGATCAAGCCGTCGGCCGGCGGCGGCGGCAAGGGCATGCGCATCGTGCGCGACGCGGCGCAGCTCGCCCCCGAGATCGAGCGCGCGCGCAGCGAGGCGCGGCGCTACTTCGGCGACGGGCGCCTGTACGTGGAGCGCTACGTCGAGAACCCGCGCCACATCGAGGTGCAGGTGCTCGGCGACGCGCACGGCGAGGTCGTCCACTACTTCGAGCGCGAGTGCTCGGTGCAGCGGCGCTTCCAGAAGATCGTCGAGGAAACGCCCTCCCCCGCGCTGGACGCCGCCACGCGTGCGCGCATCTGCGAGACCGCGGCCGGCATCGCGCGGCGCGCCGGCTATCGCAACGCCGGCACGGTGGAGTTCATCTACGGCGCCGGCGAGTTCTACTTCCTCGAGATGAACACGCGCCTGCAGGTCGAGCACCCGGTGACCGAAGCGGTCACCGGCGTGGACCTCGTTCGCGAGCAGCTGCGGGTCGCCGCCGGCGAGCCGCTCGGCTATGCGCAGTCCGCCGTCGAG
>CAZYHJ010000153.1:0-4794 GCA_964646645.1 uncultured Saprospiraceae bacterium
GATGGGTCAGGATAGCTCACGATAGCATCGCAAGCGCCTGGATCCAGATTCACGATGATATCATCAGGGCAGAAGAATACGCATGGCTCTCCTGGCCCTGGTGGAGGACCTGATTGGGCAAAGGTAATTGACCAACCCAACATAACACCTGAGTCACCTCCAGCACTATCCTCAAATCTGAGCTGCCAGGTACCGTTTTGTCCCGGTGTAAATGCAGCCAGGTTTGCAATAGTACCACTGGTGTTGCAGAAAGTCGCAAGACTACCTTCTGGTGCAAAAGTTCCAGTAAAGGGTGCAGTGCCACTTGTAATCGGGGTTGCACCGTCCATAAATACAGTGTTTGTGTAATTATCTGCGGATCCTCCGTTACCTGAGGACAACTCAAGGCGCTGTCCGGATGGAGACACCAGGTAAATACCAAGATCACCTGCCCAGGTATGGGTCAGGTTGATCTGTACACTTTGTACTGCTCCAGTAGCACCAGCTACAGTACAGTTAAAATCGGTAATGGGTGTACATCCTCCAGTACCAGAGGAGGGAATAAAGCTATTCCCTGCGGTATTGGTTGTGCTACCGTTAAACGTCTGGGCATTAATCGCTCCGAACGAAAACAGCATCACAATCACCAGCAACGCATAGTTTGTAAATGATTTACTATTCATGAGTTTATAATTTGTAATTAATTAGTGTAATTGATTGACGTCAGTAACAGGTTACTGAAGTTCAGCGACGACACTATTATACAAAGCTGCCAACTGAGATGTGGGATTAATCTTAGTTTGGTTCATCGTTCCAGAGAGAAACTTGCTGTTCTTCATTTCCTCTAACCTCTTGAGCAGGGAAATTTCTACAGCTACATCCTGTTGTACATCCACGAAAACCTTGCTAACGTATGCATAGGTTAATTCCTGGAGTTGTGATGCGCCATGGCCGATCAACGGTTTCAGTGGCGTAATGATACCTTCCAGGGCAGGGATAACTTCAGCCTGGTCGAAATGGCCTAATGGATAAGCCGTAACACCAAAGGATTGAGCGATGCTTGTGTGAGGATTGTTTGTTCCTCCGGCGCTCGCAACTTGTGCGTTTGAGCTATTAACGCTCAACAGGAAGAAAAATCCTGTAAGCATCAACGCCAAACCCACATTCCTTTGGGAAAAGAGAGAAAATGTGCTTTTCATGAGATTAAGTTTTGGTTTAGAAATTATCAATTCAAATAGAAATTACATACACTTTGATTCAACATCAGAGCGATCTCAACACCAAAATTTATCTCCAAAAACAGCATGAACAGATACTCGAAGCGTATCTAATTCGCAGCCAGGACGGCCGCAAAATCAGTTCTTCATTCATTCAGGCTGGTTCGGGAGGACAAACCAAGTAGATCAATCCCTCCAAATCATAGCATAATAGGCCAAAAAGTATGCCAAAAGCATACGATGGACTACTATACTGGACAAAGATATGATAAGGGGTTTCAAAGCTAATACCCACTAATAGGTAATTATTACATTACATGAAATACAAATACTTACAATGACTTATAATCAGTATTTTATGAATGATCAATACTTTTAATCTGTTATGAACCGTCCAATTATTTTTTTTACTTATAAATGATACTTTGATTTCTAAGTTTTTACAAGCAAGGAATTATTCAAATATGTTAAAATCATTCTCTATACACCTACATCATCGTTCACTCTGGTGCTATATAACAGCAACTGCGGTCCGGAATGTCCAGACCGCAGTTGCAAATATTTTTTTCCATCCCTCTCCTTGGCCAAATGGCAAGGCCGCAGAAAAGGCAGCTCTATTCTACGCCCATCGGGGCTTCAGGTGTAACCTCGGATGAATTACTCTTCCTGGGTATTCTGTATACCAGGGTAATCTCATGAGAGCCATTATTATAGTCCTGAAAATCCCCGAGACTCACGTCATAGGAATAATAAACTCTCAGGTTATTGATGCGGGTACCCAGCAGTAAGGAAGCCCTGCTATTATCACCGAGGGTGTAGCCTACCCCGCCAACCAATTGCTCGTCGAGAAAGGAAAACTTGACATTGGCATCAATCAGGAAGGGACTATATCTCAAATCCTTAACGGTTACTGAAGGCTCAACGGTGAAATCATAGTTTTCGATTTCAAACCTGTAGCCTAAAAGGAAGGCATAGGAGAATTCATCAAACTCAGGTAAATTAATATCTCCGGAGATATCCGTCAGTCTGTTTTTTACCAGATTTGGAAAGGATACACCAAAGAACAATTTTTCACTGGCCTCTCCATAAATGCCAAATCCACCATCAAACAAGGTATATCCATCGATGGCCTCATTAAGCAGTGGATCTGAAGGATCAATGAATGGATCATCCTGGGTATCTGTAATCTTGTGGGTCTCCAGGCCGGCAGAAATGCCCATGCTCAATTTGACTTCATTCAGATCCAGCTTATAGGCGAAGTTGAGTTGTCCATGTGTCAATTGGCTTAATCCAATACGGTCTGTGAGTAATTGAAACCCTAGGCCCAGATTATCAGCAAAGGATCCGTTGTAGAGCGCGGTGAATGTTCGTGGCGCACCAGGAAAATCTGACCACATATGCTTATAACCCGCAAGGATCTGGTGATCCCCCTGAAAACCGGTAGCCCCCGGGTTAATCAGTACTGGCTGCAGATATTGATGATTAAAGTAACCGGCCTCCTGAGCAAGAAGTTTATTATTTCCCAGGGCACTGAGTAGTATCATCAGGACTGCGGCAAGGATATGTTGGTTTACTATTCTTTTCATTTGAACAGCGCTTGGTTTAAAATTCATTAATCAAGAATGGATATAGCATGGCTTAGTCTGCAGTTCTCACAAGGTTGACAGTGCCTTTATATATATCTGTAACTCCGCCGGCCCTGGTTACTTCCAGGACCCAATGGTATCCACCGTCAGGAACCGGCTGACCGTCCTGGTCAACGCCTTCCCAATTGTTCTGATAATCATCCGTCTCGTACACCAGCCCGCCAAAACGGTTAAAGATGTACAACTGATTTTCGAAATCAAGCACACAGGCGATAATGAAATAATCATTCCGACCATCCTGATTTGGAGTAAATACTTTAGTAGCGGTGTAGCAATCTATATCAAGTTCAGGAAGCAGTTGTTCTGAATCCCTGATCGTACAGCCTGCGGCATCTGTAATCTCGATAGTATATGTTCCGGCCGGTACATTATTCAATGAAGCTGTGCTTCCAGTAGCCGGCCCTGTCCATTCATAGGTGTATGGTGGAGTTCCTCCATTTACTACAACTGCAATGGCTCCATCACTAGTCACATAGTCTGTGGGGCTTGTGGTGATATAGGCCAATGCAAACGGAGGCGCCTCATTCAAAGTGATTGAAGAGATCGCTGAGTTGCCACTAGCATCCGTAACTGTAAGTGTGTAGGATCCTGCACACAATCCGGCAATATCCTGTGACGTGGCGCCATTGGACCATTGAAAGGTAAACGGTATTGCACCCCCGGAGATCACAGCAGTGATTTCTCCATCACATTCTCCACTGCAACTGACCTGGTAACTACCATACTGCGTAGCCACAAGGTTGATAGAAATGTTTCCTGAAAAGACAGTAAAACAAGTATCGAATGTACATCCTTGTCCATACGTGATCGTGACACAATATTGCCCGCCGCACAAATTGTTCAAGTCCTGTGTTGTAGCGCCATTGGACCACAAATATGTATAGGGCAATGTACCTCCTGAAACACTCAGGTCAATAGCCCCTGACTGACAGTTTTCAGTGACGTCATTTGTAATCACAGCGGCAACTACAAGGTCGGCCGGTTCAGTCACAACAAAACAAGTATCACGTGTTGCGCTGAGCGCATCGGTAATGGTTACGCAATAGGTGCCTGCGCTGAGATTATTTAAGTCTTCTGTGGTCTGCACAGGAACTGTGTTCCAGGTAAACGTGTAAGGACTTGTGCCAAAAGCCGGAGATAAATTAATGGCACCGTCATTGCCTCCGGGGCAACTTACGTTGGTAATCGAAGCAACTACTTCAGCTCCAACTACAAATGGATCGGGAATGAAAACACAACCATTATTATCTGTAATTGTAACATTGTACACCCCTGCGCTGACATTACTGATATCCTGTGTCTGAGCATTATTACTCCACAGATAAGTATATGGTGTCTCTCCGCCAGTGACTGTAATATCTACACTTCCGGTATTGGAGCCAGGAGGATTTGGATTGACGACTGTACCTGTGACGGCAATTGAAGGTGGATCAGTTACTGTGGCAGTGGCGATCACGACCTGGTTGCCCAGGGTAATCGTGACTGTATATGTACCAGCGCACAAATCAGAAACATCTTGTGTCGTTAGTCCGTGATTCCATACGTAAGTTGGATTTTCGGGGCAATTTTCAATGACTTCAAGATTGATTTCACCATTACACTCTCTTGGACAATTTGGAGATGTGGGTGTAATGGTAAAAGACAGGTCATCGCATTCGTTACACATGACTTTGATTTCTCCAAAACCTTGTAATAAGGCATACGTAGTAATGCTGCTGTCCACATTGGCGATCTCAATTTCAAGCGGGTTTTGTGTAAAGGTGACCGGGGAAGATGTGCCTGCTGCACCAACCGCATTTAGACATACCGTGAAAATGGTGAAGGAATCAGGTAATGTTTCTCCTTCAAGACTGAGATCAATCCAACTCAATACTAATTCACCTTCTTCAATCCCTGGAAAACCAGGTGTGACAAATCCTGAAATGTCGAGTCCGGGAATACCAAAATTCTCT
>CAZYHJ010000154.1:0-4726 GCA_964646645.1 uncultured Saprospiraceae bacterium
ATCACCCCTTCACAGTCGCCCTCGAGAAGTAGCGCCGACGCCAGGTGGATCGCATCGAGCGTCCGCAGCAGCGCGGGTTCGATCTCCGCGGCCATCCAGAGGACCTCGGAGTCGAGCGCCATGATGTCGGTTCGCACCAGAGCTTGCCTTGCGGCCTCGAGTCCCGGGACGCCGCGGCGCCGGGCAGCTCGGGCCAGTTCCGCCACCGATAACTCGCTCGTAACCAGGTGCCATGTCGAGATCGCGTCCTCGAGTGCGGCAGTCTCTGGCTCGGCAACCACCAGCTTGAGCAGGGCGGAACTGTCGCAGTACCAGACCAAGCTACAGCCGTTCCTCGCGCAGCTCGGTGAGGACTTCGCTCAGGAGAGGCTCGCCGTGGACGGCCGGGAGCGGCCGAAGGGACTTCCAGTCCTGCGTTCCGGGTTTGATCTTGCCCAGGCGCCTCAAGCGCTCATACGGAGTCTCGGTGTCGCCTGAGATCGGCGTGAGGCGTGCCACCGGCACGTCACGCTCGGTCACCTCGATCGTCTCGCCGGCCTTCACCAGCCTGATGTACTGGCTCGCGTTTTGGCGCAGTTCGCGGATGCCGATCCTTCGCATGTGCTACATGGTAGCACATGCCGCAACTGGCCCCTTCCGGCTTCGCAGAACGTTAACGACTGGCCCGTTCCAGCCCTCCGGCCATGCGCTACACTGGAAGTACATCGCACAGGGTGGCCCGCCACTGTTACAACCGGGTCGTTGCAATACGGTTCGCTTCATTCCGCAGTTCTTCGGGACTTTGTTCGCCCTGCGCCCGGGGCCCGGTTCGATATGACGACTTCCTTGAACGGCCACCGGTCCCAAACCGTTGGCGTGCTAGCCCTCCAGGGAGATTTCCGCGAACACCGCGAGATGCTCGAGCGGATGGGCCACGCCGTGCGCGAAATCCGCAAGCCCGAACAGCTCGCCGGGCTCGACGCGCTCATCATCCCCGGCGGCGAAAGTACCACCATCGCCCGGCTCATCCTCAGTAACGGCTTTCAACAGCCACTGAGGGACTTCTGTGCCAGCGGGCGCCCGGTCTGGGGCACCTGCGCCGGCGCCATTCTCCTCGCCCGGCAGGTCGATAACCTCGATCGGCCCGGCATCGAGACGATGAACATCCAGGTCCGCCGCAACGCCTTCGGCCGCCAGGTCGATAGCTTCGAAGCCGAGCTCGATGTCGAGGGCCTCCGGGGCGCTCCGTTCCACGCCGTCTTCATCCGCGCTCCGCTGATCGAGCGCGTCTTCGCGCCGGCCCGGGCCATCTGCACACTCGAAGACGGGACCATCGTGGCAGCCCGCCAGGGCAACCTCCTCGCCACCTCGTTCCACCCGGAGATCACGGGAGACACCCGCCTCCACGAGTTCTTCCTCACCATCGGCACCAGCCCGGCGGTGGCAAAATGAGCGAGTTGCGCGCCGAACCGCTGAGTCCCATCGATGCCGCCACCCTCTGGCCGCAGCTTGGCCGCCTCAACACCGAAGTCATCGCTACCCGCGGCGGCGAGAACCTCCTCGTCAGCGCAGGCCTCGCCGCGACCGGGCTCACCCATCTGCCCCGGATTCCCCGGACGACCGTGCTTGGCGTCCGTCGCGGCCTCGGCTACCGCGGCGTCTGCATCGCCCGCGAGCTCTCCGGTGGCGCCGGCTGGGAGATCGTCTCCATCCGCATCGCCCGCCCCAAGGACGACGAGACGGTCATCGCCCTCTGCGAAGGCGTCTCCGCCCAGGTGGCCCACCGCGGCGGGCGCACCGTCTACCTTCGCTACGCCGAAGGCTCGCCCCATGCCGAAGCCCTCCGCAAGGGCGGCTTCTTCGCCTATCGGCTCGAACACCTCTACGCCGTCCCGCCTACGGATAGGCCCCTGGAGACGCCATTTCGCCAGGCCGATCGCTCGGACCGTCACGGTGTCTTCCGGCTGTACTGCCGCGCGGTACCTGAAATGGTCCGCCGGCACGAAGCCCCAACCCAGCAGGACTGGCGCGCCGTCCTCGATTCCTTCGAATGCGACCGCGAATACGTGCTCGAAGGGCCCGCGGGCTTTGCCGCCTGGGTCGGCGTCGGCGAGCGCGAAAGCCATGTCCTCATCGATGACCCCGACGGAGGCGTCGTCCAGGCCACGCTCGACCTCGTGGAGATCCACTCCGCGCGGCACGCCACGCTTGTCGTTGCCGAGCACCAGTTCCCGGTCGAAACGGCGGCCATCGAACGCGGCTACACCGCGATGGGCGTCCGCCTGATGTGCGCGCGCAGGCTCGCAATCATGAACTCTCTGAAGGAGGTCGTAGCGGTTACCGCCGAATCCCTGGCGCTACCGCAATAAAGCCGTGACACAGCTCGCAACCTCAACGCCAACCCCATCCTCGGCCCAACCGGCGAACACCGCCGTGTTCCCCAACGAGCAAATCGTCACCGATGACCTCGACCTCCTCCTCGACGCCCTCCCGCCGCGCATCGTCGAATCCCTGCGCCAGCCGGAACGCCGGGTCGATCTCCTCGAGGTCGTCATGGACCTCGGCCGCCTGCCGGAGGCGCGCTATCCCGGCCGCGAAGTCGTCCTCAGCCACGAAGAAGTCACCGAGGACGACCTCCAGTTCGTCATCGACCACATCGGCGACTTCGGCGATGACAACCGCGCCGGCATCGAGCGCACCCTCCACCGCATCAGCTGCATCCGCAACCGCCGCGGCAAGATCGTCGGCCTCACCTGCCGCGTGGGCCGGGCCGTCTACGGCACCATCCGCGTGATCGAAGACCTCGTCCTCAGCGGGAAGAGCATCCTCTTCCTCGGCAAGCCCGGCGTCGGCAAAACGACCATGCTCCGCGAGGTCGCCCGCGTCCTCGCCGATGACGCCAACAAGCGCGTCATCATCGTCGACACTTCCAACGAGATCGGCGGCGACGGCGACGTGCCCCACCCGGCCATCGGCGGCTCGCGCCGCATGCAGGTCGCCACGCCCCTCGCCCAGCACGCCGTCATGATCGAGGCCGTCGAAAACCACATGCCCGAAGTCATCGTCATCGACGAGATCGGCACCGAGCTCGAAGCCCAGGCCGCCCGCACCATCGCCGAACGCGGCGTCCAGCTCGTCGGCACCGCCCACGGCACCTCGCTCGAAAACCTCATGCTCAACCCGACGCTCGCCGACCTCATCGGCGGCATCCAGTCGGTGACCCTCGGCGACGAAGAAGCCCGCCGCCGTGGCACCCAGAAGTCCATCCTCGAACGCAAGGCTCCGCCGACCTTCGATATCGTCATCGAAATCGAGAGCTGGAAGCGCGTCGCCATTCACAAGAGCGTCGCCGACACCGTCGACGCGATGCTCCGCGGCTATCTCGCAAACCCCGAGACGCGCCAGCTCGCCTCCAACGGCCGCGTCGAGATTGTCGACGAGCCGGAGCGCGAAGACGCCCGCGCCTCGGCGGGGCTCCTCTCCGGCGGGGCCCTCCCCGAGCGCCAGTCCTGGTCCGAACCCGCCCGGCGGCGGAGCGGCGGCCACGTCCGCGATCATCGCGACGCCGACCTCTTCCAGGAGCGCGAAGCCCCCGCCCCGGCGCCAGTCCGCACCGAGAACAGCCGCGTCATCCGCATCTATCCGTTCGGCATCCCGCGAAGCCGGCTCGAGGCCGCCATCCGCAACAGCGGCATGCCCATCGAGATGGTGGAAGACGTCGGCGCCGCCGACGCCGTCCTCACCATGCGCAGCTACTACCGCTCCAAGCCCTCCGCACTCCGCGATGCCGAGGCGCGAAACCTCCCGATGTACGTCATCAAGAGCAATAGCGCCTTCCACCTCGAGCAGGTGCTCCAGCAGTTCCGGCCCGAAGGCGGCGAAGTCGGCGGCACTCGCGGCCCCCGCCGCGACCCGATGGTCGATGTCTTCCGCGAAACCGAGGAAGCCATCGCCAAAGTCCTGGAGGAAGGTCGCCCCATCGAGCTGCCGCCCGCCAACAGCTACGTCCGCCGGGTCCAGCACCAGCTGGCCACCCGCTACAACCTCGATAGCACCAGTTCGGGCAAGGAACCCCAGCGCCGGGTCAAGATCCTTCCCGGCCGCTAAACCGCCTGGAACAGCAGACCCGCAGCGATGCGAGTCTGCTGCCCTCCAGGGTCTGTCCTCCTGCGCCTCAGCGCCGCGCCGTATAGGCTTTGCCCATGCCCGGCAAGTTCATCGTGTTCGAAGGCGGCGAAGGCTCCGGCAAGTCCACCGCCTCCGCGGCCATCGCCCTCCGCCTGCGCGAGTCCGGCGCTATCGTCGTCCACACCCGCGAGCCCGGCGGCACGAAAGCCGGCGAACTCGTCCGTGGCCTGCTCCACGAAAAGCTGACTCCCTGGGCCGAGCTCTTCGCCTTCCTCGTGGCCCGCGCCCAACTCGTGGAGGAGGTCATTCGCCCGGCCCTCGCCCGGGGGGAAACCGTCGTCTGCGACCGCTTCGCGCCCAGCACCTTCGCCTACCAGGTCCACGCCCGCGGCCTCGATGATGCGGCCGTCCGCTCTGCCAACGCGACTGCCACCGGCGGCCTCGAACCGGACCTCGTCGTCTACCTGGACATCGCCCCGGAACTCGGCCTGAAGCGGAAACTCGGCGAGACCGAGGCCATCCGCACCGGCCTCGAAGGCCTCGCCTTCCACCGGAAAGTCCGCGAAGGCTACCTCGCCCAGGCCGCCGCCAACCCCGCCCACTGGCTCGTCGTCGACGC
>CAZYHJ010000155.1:0-4507 GCA_964646645.1 uncultured Saprospiraceae bacterium
CATTGTCAGCCTTCGCGGTAGCGGATCATGTTAAACCTCGTACCGAAGGCGGGCACTACCGCCGTCGAAGTTAGCTACGCCAGCGACCGTGGTTAGCTGAATTTGCGTGAGGACATCGGATAAGGACTTGGTTCCGGCGCACATAAAGGTAGCTGTCAACCCTGCATATCCCGTCAATACCCCAGACAAAACCCAAGTATCTGCGGCGTCATCCACCTTGCTCAAGCGAAGGATGCCAGACCACACATAAGACGGGGCTGCTGCGTGGCTTATCCCAAAACCTGTCGTGTAGGCCGACGTTGCAACCACAGAAGTCGCAACGGATGCAGTACAAAGGTATCCAGTCGGCTCGTACCCGCCAGCATCCCCAAGCTGGATAATAGGTACGCTAGATGCGTCGGTACTCAGTTGGTCGAGGACAATCTCGACGTTTTTGACGTTACTCGGTAGCCCAGTAGCCAGACTAATGGCCGTACCACTAGTCGTCGGAATGTTGGCACCAGTGATCCAGTTCGAGCTAGGCGGAATCGACAGCACAACCCAGTCCGTGCCATCGCACTCCACGTCTGAGACCCAGTTGGCCGGAACCTGCGTCGAGGTAACCGCTTGCTTCGCCCCTGCCGGGTCTTTGTATTTCAGGTTAAGTGCCGTCTGTCCGCTTACGGCGAGCGTCGGCGTCGTACCGGCTGCTGCGTTGAACACGACGCGGAATCTCTGTCCTGCCGCGTTTGCAGTCGTCGCCGGGGTTGGCGTCAGCGTGAAAGCCGTATCGCTTCCGCCTGTTGTGAAATACTGATAGACCTGCGACTGTGCATCCACGTCAAGCATCGGGATACCGTTACGGTCTGGAATCGTAAGCGTGCGAGTCGTCCCTGTGGTTATCCCGCTAAGTTGCAGGGCAAGCTTCTTCGTCGTGTCCGAATCATCGGTTATCTCGAACTTGTTATCGCGGAATGTTTGCGTACCAGTCCAAGTGTTATTACCTGAGAGATACACCAAGAAAGCCTGGCCGAAGATGCACCGCCAAGTCCCCGCTGATTCCTGCACGAAGGCAAGAACATCATTTGCGGTAGTCGTGTAATTCGCCGCCAGCGGCATGATTAGCGTTGCCGAGTGCGTAAGTTGCAACGCGCCGGAGAACTTCAGCACGATAATCCGCCCGTTCCAGCTATTCGTTGAAGCGATTGTGGTGATTGTGGTTGTCCCGCTGACAGTAATGTAGTTACCATCGGCAAGCGGGGTTATCGTTGTACCGGAAGCCAGGGTTGTTCCGGCGACGAATTGCTGCTTCAAGATGGCCTGTATGCCGCGCAGGAAGTCGTCAAGCGAAGTCCCGATGCTGTCTGAACCGGCAGGGGAGTTGCTTGCCGCCGTGGTGCTAAGATCAACTATTGTGGTAGGGACAGACATATTCTTTCTCCTTTACTCTGCTAACAAGCCGTTTCTGTTCTGCGATGCTTCCTGCCCGATCCTCACGGAATACGGCATGTTCTTGACGTCAACCAACAGTTTCAGCGCTTTGTTCCGTTCGCTTGTCGGCAATGTATTGAGAAGTTCCAGCGCCTTGTTCGGGTTCTCCATTGCCTCATACACCTTCGCCATCGTTTTTGCATTAAGCGATGCCTCTGCTACATCAAGCGCCTTGTTTGCTGCAAGCGCATATCGGTTCAGCAGGTTTGGGAGCCTGAATGACGAGGCGTCTCTGCTGAGTACGGTCGCAACATCGGATTGACCTGCTGCTGCTAGGTCGGCAAGACGCTTGTTCCGGGCTATTTCTGCAGCAATTTTTTGAACTGTTTCGTTCTTGCCGCCCAATGCTTTTGCGACATCATATTCAACGCCCATTATCTTTTGAACTGTCTTTGGGTCATTCCCTTGTGCCAGTTTCAGAAACGCATCAGGGGACTGTTCGTATCGTTCAAGAAGCTTCGCGCCAAGCTTTTGTGAAGATAGCTTTTCCATATTTTCAGCATACTTCTTGAGGTATTCTCCATACCCCTTTCCACCAGCATCCTCGATAGCCTTGACTAGCAACGGCTTGATTCGTGCGGTTACTTCAGCGGCCCTCTTTGCTTTTGTCTTAGGGTCAGCCGCGCCCATAAACCGTTCAACCGCATCATTGACGGCACGCTTTCTGATTGTCTCTACGGCTTCTGCGTCTATAACCCCATCCGCATTAGTCCATTTTGAAAGCTTTTCTCTGACATTGGATATAGCGCCAGAAGATATATCATCAGGCCCGATACGAGGGTCTTTCAACATGTCGTCAATCTTTGTGATAACTGCATCTGGCTTGAGCGGTTTCAGCCCGTGAGCGGCAAGGCTATCGGCCTGCATTTTAATGAAGTCGCCCTCAGCCTTCCGCTGATTACGCAAAGTCATCATATCTTCAACGAAAGCCCGTTCCTCGCCTACACGATCAGTTAATCTCCCAATTTTTGCTTGACTCCATCCCGGCGCGGCCCCTTCTTGAAGCCTTACAATTCCCTGCCTATATGAGTTCTCGTTAGCGAATCCCTTCCCCGCATCTTGCATTGCCGACATAACTGATTCGCGCTTCTTGTTGAGCATGTCGACATACTTAGGCAACATCCTTCCAGCAATATTAGCGTTTGCTAACGCCGCCTCCCGTTCAGGGCCGCGTATCGCGTTAATGCCTCTCTTGAACACATCTTGAGCTTGTCTTGCTTCTGTTGCCGTGTTGCCGCCAGCAACACCCCTTAATCTTTCAAGTATTGAAAGTTGTTGTGTGTCAATCTTCGGCTTAAAAACCTCAGACCTCTGGTTAAATGCCCTCTCGCCAAGCGCACTCCAACGGGTGCTACCAGCATCAACAGCAGCTTGGGCGGCAGTAAGGTCGTTGCCCTTTCCTGCCATTGCAGCTTCGATAGCGGCACGTTTATCACCAGCCACGTCTCGCGCCACCTTCCCTGCACGAATGTCAGGAAGCCGTCCTGTCGCCAGATCAGTACCCCATCCTACAGTCTTTGCAGCAAGCGGTGCAGCTACAAATGGGAGAACCGATCCGGCAATAGCCCCCGGAACTCCGGCAACGTCATGCCCTGCTTCGCCGCCTATTCCTGATAGTGCGCCCATAACTGCCGTACCCACGCGAGTAGGCATGCTCATAGCGCCTTCGACGCCCTTCTCGAAATAGCGTTCTCCGGTTGTTTCAGGCTTGTAAAGCGGCGTTCCGGTAAGTTTCTCAATGCCCTTAACTATTGCGTCCTTTGTCAGGTGTTGCGCGAATTCAGGCTTGCCAAGGTTGCCGAATGGCCTCCCAATCAGAGTAAGCACGTCAGCCGGAAGCCCTGCCAATCCAGACGCCCCTTTAATGACCGACGACGAGTAAAGGTCGCCAGTTTGTTCCTTCTTTGGCGTTTCATCCACGAATTCGTACCTGCCAGATTTGGCAGGCACTTCTTCATCAACGAATTCGTATGCCATGATTACTTTTCCTCTACCCAAGTCATCCCGTTTGACCGAAGGAGTTTTCCTGTTTCTGTATCCTTGATAAGCTTTCCTTTATGCTGCTGTGCTGGCGGCATAGAAGAGGTTGCCTTCGCTGGTGCTGGCGCAGCCTCGGTAGGCAATGAAATCCTCTCCTTTGTTCTACCGGCTGAAGTAAAGTAGTCGTCAAGTTCTCCCTTGTCGATCCTTTCATTCCATTTATCAATCGCACGCTTGCTGATGTTTTTCCTTATCTCGCCCATTCGGATAATCGTATCCTTGTTCAGCGAAATCTCGCCGGTAAGTACTTTCCGCATGAACTCACGTTCAGCAGGAGTATCCATGCCGCGAGCGCCAATCCCTAGAGAACCGATCATCGGGAACACTTCGCTACCCATCATCACGTCAAGAAGTTCGGTATCGCTGACCTTCCCTTGTGCGGCTTTGTTGCCAAGCAATACTTTTGCGCGTTCGATGTTCTTCAAAACGTCAGCGCCGAGGCCGATAATCGCATCGGAACTCTTGACGTGATTCAACAGCGCATCAATCTTGTACAGATTGTCGCTTGCGGAAATAGCTGCTTCGTGTTGCTTGACGTTTAGTTCGCCTGTATTCTTGCCGGTTTCTTTACCGGCTGCGACTCTCGCTTGTGCCGTTGGATCGAAATTCGGTGCTTCCTTGCCGACTGCATCGGTCAGTCTGCCCCAAACATATTTCCCGGTAACAGGGTCTTTATATGCAGTCGGAATTTTCTCTAGTCCGTCACCGCGAGAAGCAATATCAAGCCTTTTCAACTTGTTCTCTTCATGCGTGAATTTCTGCGTCTGTAGCGCCTTGCCAAGATCAGCCGCACGCTGGTTGCCTGAACCAATCAGGGCTAACGGGTTCAATTCATTCTTCCCACCGACCTCGGACTGCTTCTTGATTTGGGCAATAATCCCCATCTTGTCCGCATTCGGAATCTGCGGGTCGGCCATTACCTTCTCGATTTCTGCATCGACATTGCCGACCCATCCCGGAATGTTCTGCCCCGGACGAGTTTTCTCCGTACCGGTTA
>CAZYHJ010000156.1:0-4422 GCA_964646645.1 uncultured Saprospiraceae bacterium
ACTACCGGAGATATCAATCACCTCATCCAAACCATCCGGCACAAATCCAGTCACGTGGATCGTCATCTCTGAGATCCAGTCATCATAAAACATCCGCACATCTTCATCGGCTACCGGAGCTTGCCGCATATGGCAAGTCACAGGCGAAGCATTGTAATCAGCGCCTGTGGCGCCTGAACTGTCGTTGCAGTCGAGATCAAGGATGTTTTCGCACTCACCCTGATCAGCAAACTCGAGCATGGAGGTGAGATTAGACCAATGGAAGGAAGTAGCCTCACAAACCGGGATCATCGCGCCATCAATAGCGCTAATTAACGATGCATAATAGGTACCAATTGAATTATGTCCGTAGCCTAAAAAAAAATTACAAAACGGGGATGCGGTCAAATAATATATATAGGTTCCAAATGGGAGAGTATAGACTACGCTGCTGTTGCTGGGCTGAGACAAATCTAAATGTACTAAACTTTGCTCGCCACCTACTTGGCCACTAAAGTAATACATCTCACCGTTGAATAAGGTTAAATCGCTGAAGTTAGGATATCCTGTCGGACCCAGATCAGCAACTGTCCCATTGTTTGTGTTTATCAGATAAAGATGGTCATCATCCAGATATTCCATAGAATAAAACATCCCATTGCCTACGCTGGCAATAGCACCGTTAATTACAAAATTGTTTGTATCGAATTCATAGATATGGGATGTATCCCCGGTTGCTAAATCTATTTCGCAATATACCCAATGGTCAGGATTAAGTGGAGGTTCTTGAGAGAAACAAACAAGGGAAGATTCGGGGGTAAAAGTTAGCAGGATATATGCCCGATAGATATCTGTGTAAATGTTCGATAATTCACAAAAAGGAACATCGTTAACAACACAGTCCTGAGAAGTTGAAAGTTCATAATGCCCAAATCTGTAGAAAAAACCTCCACTAAAATAATATTCCTGTGAAATGAGTTCACTTTGAAGATGCATTAAAAAAGAAAACACAGCAAGTATTAACTTAATGTGCAGCCGCATATAATATGTCTTAACCATCATGGATAATCTGTCTGAGGAAATTTGCCCCATGACCACACTTCAGAGATAACACTTCAGTAGTGTGGCCATGGGGTAAATATCTGATACTTTAATTACAGCCTGATAGAAAGCAATCATTTCCTCCTGCAAAATAGAAAAAATCGTATTGATCAAGATTGATGTATTGCCAGCCAGGATTTAGCTGATCAGCCCTGCAGGAAATTCTAATAGAAGCACCCCCTGATCCAATATTCTCTACTCTGAAGGAAGCCCCATCTGCTAAACAGAAATATTTCCTGCTATTAGTAGTTAGATCCATGCTAAAAGAGGAACTCAAGCCAAAAGGTATCGTGCTGCAGGGACTTGGCGGACTATAAGATCCACATGTTGAGCCGGCCATTCCCGTATAAACCCCGCAAAACGAGAAATTTGCAGTCGATCCACTTTCCAGATCTAATAATTCTATCACACAACAACAATGCTCTATAGGATCCTGAGGGCAATCCTCACAATCTTCTATACTCCGGTTTGTAACTGGAATTGTACTATCTGGTTGATCTCCGGTACGCTGAATTTCATTTTTATCACATGACACCATTAAAATAGCAAGGATAAACAGCGAAATCAGTAAAATGAATTTAATTGACTACTTTTCATTTTATTATTTGTTGGAAGCACTGGCCTCAATAAGCTATCGAGGCAAAGAGGCTGGTGCTTTGGTTAAAAGATATCCCAATAGTTCTTTCCTAACTTTCACCTTGCCTCAAGGTTAATGGGGTGTTATAGCTACCTGACTCAAAAGCGCTTTATCATGAGACAGGCCAATTACTCATGCGTGGTCACAGGTAGATTCCTGCCCTGTATGGTTAATCCGGGAGGTACAAATACAGTTAACACTGAAAAAGAGACACCGGTATCATCTTTATTTCCGACGGATATGAATGTCTCTGTCCGGCGAGATGAGGAATGTGCGGCTTGTTTTTTTACAGTTTTCATTGGGGTCTCATCATTTATCCGGGTATCTGCAGTTTTTTTCTGTTAAGTATACATGATGCAGATTACGGGTTTGAATGATAATGTTTGAAATTAAAAGTAAAAATTTTTTTACAAAAAATCGCCATTGACCTGAAAAAAAAATTAACCCCTTCACAATCAAAGAGGTAGAGACGGATCATACTGCTCTTCTGTCTGAATCACGGATAACGTGGATTTCCGTAAAGTGCAATTATGAATTTATACCTCACGTTTTAAAATTCACGTTCCATCAAACCTTCTAACCCTCTAATCTTCTAAACTCCTAAGCCTGGTGGGCCCCGGTCGGAGTTTGATCCAACCGAGTCGATATGCAGGAGCAAACTCCTCCTAGGACTTTTCATAAACCCATAAACTTATAAACCCATAAACTACATTCGATGTACTTTCGTCCCCGAATCGACACTCTTGCTATGCGTTATTCCAAAAAGCAACAACAAACCTTTTTTGAAGACACCAAAAAATACCTGGCGGCCGGCAATGCTTTGCAGTTGAATGCCGGGGACATTCCTCAACTGGAGGAACTCGTCCGTTTTCACGAATACCGGTATTATGTGCTGAATGATCCGCTGGTGAGTGATTTTGAATACGACCAGCTTTATAAATTACTGGAGGCGCTCGAAAAACAATATCCTCATGCAGCTTCTCCCAATTCACCGACGCGCAGGGTGTCCAGTGACCTGACGGCAGAATTTGCCACCGTCCCTCACCTCACCCCGATGTTGTCGCTGGACAACTCGTATGACGAAAACGACCTGATCAAGTTTGATGCTCAGGTACAAAAACTGACGGAACATACAAAGATTGTCTATAGCGTCGAACCAAAATATGACGGAGGTTCTATCGCAGTGGTGTATGAAAATGACAAACTCGTGAGAGCCGCAACACGAGGCAATGGCGTGGAAGGAGAGGAGATCACCATTCAAGCCCGAACCATACGTTCATTGCCGCTTGAAGCTGAATTCTCATCCAAAGGAATCTATCGCGCTGAAATCCGAGGCGAAGCGATTATCTCCAAACAGCGATTTAAAGAGATCAATGATGCGCGTGCTGATGAAGGCCTCACCCTCCTCGCCAATCCACGCAACAGTGCCGCAGGAGGATTACGCACCAAAGATCCTGCTGAAACCGCAAGACGCCAGCTGGATACATTTGTCTATCAACTTGGATATGCCGTAGATCAAAATGGAAAGGATATGTTGTTTTCCATTCGTTCCCACCATGATGCCATTAATTTGCTCGGCAATATCGGATTCAAAGTCACTACGGAAGGAAAACGATTATGCCATGGCATCGAAGAAGTGATCAAAGAATGCGAACACTGGGCGAAGATCAGGGATACCTTCCCCTACGAACTGGATGGTATGGTAATCAAAGTAGATGATTTCGAATTGCAAAACATCTGCGGATATACCAGTCATCATCCGCGCTGGGCCATCGCATTTAAATTTCAAGCTAAACAAGCAACAACCACATTGCTTGACATCGAATACCAGATTGGAAAAGTAGGCTCGATCACACCTGTGGCAAAAGTAGAACCTGTGTCGCTGGCTGGTGTAACGATTTCTTCCATTTCACTGCACAATGAGGATTTTATTACTTCAAAAGATATCCGTCTAGGCGACAAAGTATTGATCGAACGTGCAGGAGATGTTATTCCTTATATCGTCAAATCACTGGCCGAATTGCGGACCGGTAAAGAAAAGAAGGTCCACTACCCTACCCAATGTCCGTCGTGTGAAACGAAACTCGTCAGAGAAGAAGATGAAGCCGCATGGCGTTGCCCCAATCCGGACTGCAAGGCCCAGGTGATTCAACGCTTAATTTTCCATGTATCCAAAGACGCTATGGATATCGATGGATTTGGGGAAAAATATATCGTGCGGTTTTACGAATTGGGTTGGGTCCGCAATTTTGCAGACATCTACAGACTGGATTATGACCAGATCGCGGCGTTGGAAGGTTTTGGAAAAAAATCAGCGGACAAACTCCGGACAAATATTGATAAAGCCAAAGAAAACCCAATCCACCGCCTGCTGCACAGCCTCAGCATCCACCACCTCGGTCAGCGCGCATCAAAACTCATCGCCGAAAAAATAAATCATGTGCTGGATCTGGCGACATGGACATTGGAAGACTACACCTCGATCAAGGATATCGGACCTGTAGTTGCGGAAAACGCCATGAAATGGTTTGGTCACAAGAAGAACGTGGAGATGCTCCGTGAAATGGAACAGCTTGGCGTGAACCTGACGCAAACAGATCTCGATCGCCCCAAGGTCGCCGTGGAAGGTGGACTCTTTTCAGGAAAGACAATCCTCTTTACGGGCACCCTTGCACAAATGGGTCGCAAGGAAGCACAGGACCTGG
>CAZYHJ010000157.1:0-4391 GCA_964646645.1 uncultured Saprospiraceae bacterium
CACCATTCTCACCCGGCGAGAGCGGCATTTGTATGTGGCCATATGGTTTTACATTGCTTCCTGGGTCACCGTTGCGATGCTCCATATTGTGAATTCCATGGAATTTCCGGTCAGTCTTTTTAAAAGCTACTCCTGGTATGCCGGTGTACAGGATGCCCTGGTGCAATGGTGGTATGGTCACAATGCGGTGGCCTTCTTCCTTACGACCCCTTACCTGGGCCTCATGTATTACTTTCTGGTCAAGGCGGCTGATCGCCCGGTTTACTCCTACAGGTTGAGTATTATTCACTTCTGGAGCCTTATCTTCCTATACATCTGGGCAGGCCCGCACCATCTTTTATACACTGCTCTACCCGAGTGGGCTCAGTCGCTGGGTACTGCTTTTTCCATAATGCTGATCCTACCAAGTTGGGGGGGGATGATCAATGGATTATTTACGCTTCGAGGCGCATGGGACCGGGTGCGGGAAGATCCAATCCTGAAATTTTTCGTAGTGGCTGTTACATGTTACGGTATGAGCACCTTTGAGGGTCCGATGATGTCCTTGAAAAACGTTAATGCGATTTCACATTATAGTGACTGGACCGTGGCTCACGTGCACATTGGTGCTCTGGGATGGAATGGCTTTCTTACGTTTGGTATGTTGTATTGGTTGATCCCGAAACTTTTCAATACCTCCTTACATTCCCGAAAAATGGCCGGCACACATTTTTGGATTGGCACCCTGGGAATTATTCTATACGCGATTCCGATGTATTGGAGTGCCTTCAGATCCTATTTTATGATGAAAGCTTTTACGCCTGAAGGCCAGCTACAGTATCAATTTATGGATGTAGTTCAAACCACAGTCCCCTTCTATGTTCTAAGGGCTATTGGGGGTACGATATACCTGACTGGATTGATTCTGATGATCTATAATTTATGGAAAACCGCAAAGGCGGGTCAGTTTGTCGCTGAAGAATCTGTTGAAGCACCGGCGTTGGAACGCCACTATGTGGCGCCAAAGGGTAGCTTTTGGCATAGTGTGGTAGAACGCAAACCAATGCTGTTGCTAGTATTGAGTCTTATCGTTGTGGCCATTGGAGGATTGATTGAGTTGGTTCCGACATTTTTAGTAAAGTCCAATGTCCCCACGATTGCTTCGGTAAAGCCATACACCCCACTTGAGCTACAGGGACGGGACATATACGTCCGTGAAGGCTGTTACAATTGTCATTCCCAGATGATTCGTCCATTCCGGTATGAAGTGGCGCGGTATGGGGAATATTCCAAAGCAGGTGAATTTGTATATGATCATCCGTTTCAATGGGGGAGCAAGCGTACGGGTCCGGATCTTGCCCGCATTGGTGGAAAATATCCTGATAGCTGGCATTTCAATCACATGTATGATCCTACCTCCATGGCCCCGGGATCGATCATGCCACCCTACCCCTCCCTTTTTGAGAAGGAATTGGATATATCCACCACAAACTCGAAAATTCATGCCATGCGTAAAATGGGTGTCCCCTATCCAAACGGATATGAAGCCACCGCCAATGATGATTTAATCAAACAAGCGGATGTCATAGCTGCAGGGCTGAAAAATGATAAAATTGATATTCCAAGCAACCGGGAAATTATTGCGTTGATTGCATATCTGCAGCGCCTCGGTAAAGACATTAAAGCAACCACAGCCTCCACCAAATAATCAAGTGACTATGAAATTCTCAACATATCTCGAACAAATCATGGGGGTGAGCATATACCCGGTCATCTCTCTTATTCTCTTTGTCTCTTTTTTTTCCGGGGTCCTGGTATGGATTTACCGGATGGATAAAAAGGAACTGGAACGTGTCGAAAAACTTCCTTTGGAAGATTAATCATCCATCATGAATAGCCTAATAAAACATATGAAGACAATCATCAGCATGGCCCTGTTCTTATCAGGAGCTGTACTTTATGGGCAGACCGCACAGGCCCCTGCCGCTTCGAAAGGATTTACGATCGATACCAATATGGTCCTTGTCCTTTTTGCCATATTCCTATTGCTTCCAATATGGATCTTGTCCAATACCTTCATCACTGCAGCCAGGAGATATTACTCGGACCGCGCACGTTCAGGATCGGCCAGGATACTCCTTCCCATTGGTCTGCTGATGATGAGCAGTTCGCTGATGGCCCAGAGTAAAGCCGCAGCTCCTATGGTAGGTTCATCTGCTTCAACCATGACCATGATACTCATTGGGGTGATCAGTGCTGAGTTGATGCTCATTCTTTTCTTTGCGGCCAAAACAAATCAGTTTTTACAGAAAAGGGAAGTGTTGTCTGATATATCCCAACCTCAACCATCACGGGGATTTCTGGATTGGCTCGGAGAGAAATGGACCGCCATGAATTTCAAGCCGTTGGAAGAGGAACACAAACTTGATACTGGGCATAGCTATGATGGAATTCGTGAATTGAACAATGTTACTCCACCTTGGTTTACCACCGCATTTATCTTATCGATCCTATTTGCCGGGGTATACTTGTACCGATATCATGTAGCAAAATCGGCACCGCTGATGGTTGAAGAATATGAAATCGCAGTGGCCAAAGCCAACCTGGAACATGAGGCGTACCTTAAAACTCAGGCGAGCAACATAGATGAAACCAATGTTGCCGTTTTAACCGGCGCCGATCTCGAGTCCGGAAAGAAAGTTTTCACCACTTTATGCGCTGCTTGCCACAAAGCAGACGGAGGAGGAATGGTTGGACCCAATCTGACTGATGACTACTGGATCCATGGAGGATCGCTGCAAAGCATCTTTAAAACGGTCAAGTATGGTGTACCCGACAAGGGGATGATTTCCTGGAAGGAGCAACTCACACCACAGCAAATGGCGCAGGTGTCTAATTATATTCTTACCCTCCGAGGAACTAATCCTCCGGATGCTAAAGAAAAGCAAGGAGAACTCTACGTCCCTGATGCGGCCGGTGGATCGAATACCCCTGCTGCAGAAACAACTGCTGCTCCAACAGACACAACAACTGTTAAGTAAAATGACAGAGGACGAACTCTTACACGCAGAGACGTTTCGTGACCGGATTTCCACTGTAGATGAGAAGGGAAAACGGCATTGGATCTATGCATTGAAGCCATCAGGTAAATTTTACAACTACCGCAGTATTTCAGCGTGGATTTACCTGTTGGTCTTCTTCGTCCTTCCGTTTATTAAAATCAATGGCACACCGATTTTTCTGATCAACATCGTGGACAGCAAATTTGTCCTCTTCGGAAAAATCTTCTGGCCACAGGACTTTTTCATATTCGCTGTAGGGATGATTGCCTTTATCATCTTTGTGGTCCTCTTTACGGTGATCTATGGCCGTTTGTTTTGTGGGTGGGCATGCCCTCAGACGGTATTCATGGAGTTCGTATTCAGGCGGATTGAATGGTTGATCGAAGGATCACCTGCGCGCCAAAAAGCATTAAATGACGGGCCATGGACTAGTGAAAAACTCTGGAAAAAAACACTTAAACACGCGATTTTCCTTCTTTTCTCTTTTCTCATCGCACATACATTTCTGGCGTATATCCTTGGAATCGATGAAGTGATTAAAATCATGGGAGAGCCTGTAGCCCAACATATGGGTCTACTAGTGGGGCTTATCGTATTTACGTTGTTGTTTTATTCCGTTTTCGCCTTCGTCCGTGAGATCATATGTACTACAGTATGCCCATACGGCCGATTGCAGGGTGTCATGTTTGATAAGGACACCATGCAGATTTCCTATGATTATAAAAGAGGAGAAGAACGCGGGCGATTGAAAAAAGGCGAAGCGCGCACCCTTGGGGACTGTGTAGATTGCAGGAAGTGCGTCATGGTATGTCCTACCGGCATTGATATCCGGGATGGCGTACAATTAGATTGTGTCGGATGCACAGCTTGTATTGATGCCTGTGATGAAGTCATGGACAAAGTCGGATTTCAGCGCGGACTGATCCGTTATGCCTCCGAAAACGAGATCGCCAATAATACCCGTTTCAAATTCACTCCAAAAATCAAAGCCTGCTCTGCCCTGCTGGTCATCCTGCTCATCGCCATGTCCATCATGATTGCTACCCGAAACACAGTGGATATGTATATTTCCCGTGTCAAAGGACAATTGTACCAGGAGGTCGAAGGAGGAAAACTCAGCAACCTCTTTGAAGCCAAAATCATCAATAAAACAAATAAAGATATTCCGGTCGAACTTCGGGCCGAAGGCATCACCGGCTCCATCAAACTGATAGGCGTTGAACAAATCGTACTCAAAAAAGAAATGATCAATGACTTCACGTTCTTCCTGGAAGTACCCAAGTCTGAAATCCATGAACGAAGCAGCGATATCCGGATTGGAATCTATGCAGGAGAGAAGAAACTGCAATC
>CAZYHJ010000158.1:0-4330 GCA_964646645.1 uncultured Saprospiraceae bacterium
TCGGGGACGTTCGCCCCGCACGCAGTACAAGGAATCGCTGTACCTGGCATTTCACTCTCCCCCGGTTGGTCGTCCCGCGGCGTCCGCGGTGTTGAACTCACTATGCCGCCGTACGGTAGCGGGGGAGATGGCCGGATGGCCCCGTTTCCGCCGCCATCCGGCGCATGTTCTCCGTTGGGGCAGACCTCCCGGCATCCGGCCCGCGCGGAGGACCCATCGCCGCCAGGCTATGGTCTACTACGCATGCCGCGCGACCGGCCGGCGCGCCAAGGGTCATGCTTCGCCGCGGAGTAGCCAATGAAAGACCTTCTCGCGATTTCCGACCTCAGCCCTCGCGACTTCGAAAACCTGCTCACGACCGCGGCGGAGTTCAAGACCGACCCCCACCGCCTGCCCGACCTGCTCCGCGGCGAACTGGTGGCGATGTACTTCGCGAAGCCGTCGACGCGGACGCGGTTTTCGTTCGAGGCGGCGATCCATCGCCTGGGCGGGTCGGCCGTCACGGTCGGTTCGTCGGAGTTGCAGTTGAGCCGCGGAGAGACGATCGAGGACACCGCCAGGACGCTCAGCCACTTCGCCAGCGCGATCGTCATCCGCACATTCAGCCACGAGGAGATCGAACGCTTCGCCGCTGCGGCCACCGTACCGGTGATCAACGCGCTCACCGATGACCACCACCCCTGCCAGGCGCTGGCGGACGCGTTGACGCTGCGGGAGCGCTTCGGCCACGTGCGCGGGCGGCGGGTCGCCTACGTGGGCGACGGGGCCAATAACGTCGCCCGCAGCCTGGCCGAGGCAGCGGCCCTGCTGGGGCTGGCGTTCAGCATGGGCGTGCCCGCGGGCCACCAGCCCGATGCCGCGCTCGTTCGTGCCCTCGACGCCATCGCCCGGACAAACGGCGGATCGGTCACCGTCACCGCCGATGGCGCTGAGGCCGTGCGCGACGCGGTGGCGGTGTATACCGACACCTGGATGTCGATGGGCGTGAGCGACTCCGAGCGGGCCGAACGCATGCGCGAGTTCGCGCCGTTCCAGGTCAACGAGACCCTCCTGGCGAGTGCAGCACCCGGGGCGATTTTCATGCACTGCCTGCCCGCACACCGCGGCGAGGAAGTGAGTGCAGACGTCATCGACGGCCCCCGTTCGGTGGTCTTCGAGCAGGTGGAGAACCGGGGACACACCGAACAGGCCGTCCTCGCCGCCTTGCTCCAGCACGAACTCGAGGGGGCGCGGCCGTGATCGTCGTCGCCGCGGTGGGCGGAAACGCGCTGCTGCGCCGCGGGGAGCGCCTCGGCCCCGAGGTCCAGGCACGCAACGCCGTCGCAGCGGCCGACTCGCTCGCGCCCCTGGCCCGGGAGCACTCGCTCGTGATCACGCATGGAAACGGGCCGCAGATCGGGCTGCTCGCGCTGGAGAGCGGCTCGTCCGGGGCTTCGCCAGCCTATCCGCTCGATGTGGTCGGGGCCGAATCGCAGGGAATGATCGGCTATTTGTTGGAATTGGCCTTGCGCAACGCATTGCCCGACCGCATGGTCGCGACTGTCCTGGGCGAGGTCCTCGTCGCGAGTGACGACCCTGCCTTTCGCAGCCCGACGAAGCCTATCGGCCCGTTCTACGATCGACCCGAGGCGGAGGCGTTGGCCGCGGCGAATGGCTGGACGATGGGACGCGAAGGCGCCCGGTTCCGGCGGCTGGTGCCCTCGCCTGAACCCGCGGAGATCCTCGAACTCGGCGCCATCCGCGCCCTCCTCGCGGGGAGCGTCATCACAATCTCGGCCGGCGGGGGCGGCGTTCCCGTGGTCCGCGCCGAGGACGGCAGGCTTCGCGGGATCGAAGCCGACGTCGACAAGGACCTGACCGCCAGCCTCCTGGCGGAGGCCGTCGGGGCGGACGCCCTGCTGTTGCTGACGGATGTTTCCTGCGTCTTCGAACACTGGGGCGAGCAGCCGGCCGGGCCCATTCGAGAGGCCACGCCGGAAGCGTTGCGCAGGCTCGAGTTCGCAAGCGGGTCGATGGGCCCGAAAGTGGAGGCGGCGTGCCGGTTTGCCGAACGCACCGGAGGTGTCGCGGCTATCGGCTCACTCGAACGGGCGCAGGCGCTCCTCACCGGAGATGCCGGCACGCGCGTTTCGCGAGGGGGCAAGACGCTCGAGTTCTGGGAGAATAAGCCATGAGCAATCGCGTTCGAACGATCATCCTCGGGGCGGCGGGCCGCGACTTCCACAACTTCAACACGGTGTACCGCGACGACCCATCGACCGAGGTCGTCGCCTTCACGGCGGCCCAGATCCCGGGGATCTCGGGCAGGCGCTACCCGGCCGCGCTCGCGGGACGGCTGTATCCGGAGGGCATCCCGATCGAGGACGAGACCCACCTCGAGGACCTCTGCCGCAAGTTCGCGATTTCGCGCGTGGTCTTCGCCTACAGCGATGTCACCCACGAGACCGTACTGCATGCGGCCTCAAGGGCGATCGGCGTCGGCGCGGATGTGGTGCTCCTCGGCCCCGGGAGCACCTACCTGGACTCGAAGGTACCCGTCGTGGCGGTGACAGCCGCCCGGACCGGCTCCGGGAAATCGCCGCTTTCGCGCTGGGTTGCGCGGCGGCTCGCGGCGCACGGCCGGAAGGTCGCGGTGGTGCGGCACCCCATGCCCTACGGCGACCTCGAGCGGCAGCGCGTCCAGCGCTTCGCTTCGAAGGCCGACATCGCTGCTGCGAACTGCACCGCGGAGGAGCGGGAGGAATACGAGTCCCATGTGGCCGAGGGCTCGATCGTTTTCGCGGGCGTCGACTACGCCGACGTGCTCAAGGCCGCCGAAGCGGAGTCCGGGGTCATCGTCTGGGACGGCGGGAACAACGACTTCCCGTTCTTCCGGCCGGACGTGCAGATAGCCGTGCTCGACGCCCTCCGCGCCGAGCAGGCGTCCAGCTACCACCCCGGCGAGGCCGTCCTGCGGATGGCCGACGTCATTGTGCTCGGCAAGACGAACGCGGCGACCCAGGAACAGGTTGAGACCGCCGAGCACGCGGCGCGCCAGTTGAACCCTTCGGCGACCGTCGTCCACGGCGCGCTGCCGATCCGGCTCGACAATCCCGGCGCAGTCCACGGCCAGCGCGTTTTGGTGGTCGACGACGGGCCGACGATCACGCACGGCGGGATGGCCTACGGGGCCGGCTTCATCGCCGCCCGGGACGCCGGCGCGAGGACGATCATCGACCCGCGGGAGCACGCCGCCCGGCCCATCCGCGAGGTGTACGCCGCCTATCCGCATATCGGGAAGGTGCTCCCGGCAGTGGGCTACAACGAGCAGCAACTCGAAGCCCTGCAGGCCACGATAAACGCATCCGGAGCGGACGTGGTCGTCTCCGGGACGCCCATCGACCTCGCGTCGCTGATCGAGGTCTCGATGCCAGTCATCCGGGCGCGTTACGAATTCGCCGAAGTGGGCCACCCGGTCCTCGAGGCGCTGATCATGACGGCGGTGGCAGCCGCGTCGGCGAACCTTCCGCACTGACGCACTAATCGACAGGCGGGGGCGGCAGCGGTATTTCGTTCTCCGCAGCCCAGGTGTCGAGCCAACCGACAACGTCTTCCGCCGGCGGCGCCGCGGCCGGGGCCGTAGCGTCGACTCCGTGTGCGACCTCGGACGCGGCGACGAGCGCGTCGTAGGCATCAGGAGTCAGAAGCACCGCCGCGGGGCGCCCGTTCTGGGTGATGACCATCGGCGCCGCGGACTCATGGAGCCGGCGAAGGAACCTGGCGGCATTCGCCTTGAACTCGCCGAGGGGGACGATGCCGGTTGAAACGCTTAACGGAGCCAATTTCAGTACCTCATTCGGTACTGTATCAACGCCCGGTGGGACCCGTCGAAACCTCGGCGTGGTCGTGATTCAAACCCCGCCGTTCGACACGACGCAGGGAACTCCGGGACAATCGAAGAGATGACTCAGGAGATCGTTTCCACCTCGCTCTACGAGCGCATGGGAGGCGCCGAGGCCGTGTCCCGGATCGTCGAGTCGTTCTATGTGCGAATCGAGGCGGATGCGCACATGCGCCCGATCTATCCGGAGGACCTCGAGCCGGGCAAGGAGAAGCTCAAGCTCTTCCTTCAGCAGTGGCTCGGCGGCCCGCAGACCTATTCCCAGCGCTACGGGCACCCGCGCCTGCGGATGCGCCACTTCCCATTCGTCATCGACGACCTGGCAGCGGGGCGCTGGCTTCGCTATATGCGCGAAGCATGGCAGGAAGAAGGCGTCTCCAACGAAATCGTCGGGATCGTGTTCGAACGGTTCGGCCCGCTTGCCCACCACATGGTGAACGCGGACCAGGA
>CAZYHJ010000159.1:0-4289 GCA_964646645.1 uncultured Saprospiraceae bacterium
CAGCGATGGTTTCCATCACTTCATTTAATGAAGACCTTCGGCGAGTAATGGAGCCCAGAACGACGACGGCCAAACAAAAGCTAAAAGTAATTCATGAGCTCAGCAGCGCCGGTGTGCGGATGGGCATCATGATGGGACCAATGATACCGGGACTGAATGAACATGAGATGCAGCGTATCATGAAAGAAGCAAGAGATAACGGGGCCACTTTTACGGCTTATACCTTTATCCGGCTAAACGGAGCAATTAAACTTCTGTTTCATGACTGGTTGTATAAGAATTTTCCCGACAGGGCAGATAAAGTATGGCACCTGGTGGAACAAAGTCATAATGGTAAAGTAAACGACAGCCGCTGGGGTGTGCGGATGCGGGGAGAGGGCAGCATTGCCCAGCTTGTGGCGCAGCAATATAAAAAGTACGGCAAGCTTTACGGCATGAACGCAGAGGAGTGGAGCCTCAACAGAAAACTTTTCAGAAGACCCGGAGAGCAGGGCAAGTTATTCTGACTGAAACTCCAGCAGCACTTCGTCGTCCCTCAGCAACAACAAGGTTTTATCTTTAAGTTCAAACCGGTTTATTTTATTCAGTTGCTGAAAGAATTTGTCTTCAACCTGCTGCACCCCTTCACAATACATTTTAGTGGAGAAAATATCCTTAAAGCTGATCTTATCACCGATGATGGTAAAGCTGCTGCCGAACGTATTGCAACTGCCATTGCCGCCGACACTTTGCTTTAGCTGATTGAATTTAATGAATGCCTTTGTGTTTACTTCTTCTGTACCCTGCTTTGTATTTATCTTCTTTAAAGACCACCTGGTTTCGTAAAGAGACTGGTGCTGCCAACTGTCCTTCTTCATGATAAATGCGGATAAAAGCATAAAAAGTCCTGTACTCATATAAGTTATCAGTTTCATTGTATTATGTTTTGAACAGCATAATGATGCCGCCAGTTTGTTTCTTACACGGCTAAAAAATAATTTATGCAATTCTTTAACATTTCGCATCCTGCCGGTAAATCACTGCTATATGCGTAAAGTTTTCTTTCTGCTGCCATGGCTTTTTGCCTTTCTTACTGGTTTTTCACAAAATGACGGTCGCCTGCTCGACTGGCCGATGAAACTGAATCACCTCTCCATAAAAGTAAATGCGGACGCATTTACAGCCACCACCTTTATAGAAATGGAATTTTGTAACCCCAACGATAAAGAAATAGAAGGGCTTTACCTGTTTCAACTTGAGCCGGGGCAGGCCATAACTGCTTTCCAGTTAGAATTGAATGGCAAATATCGTGACGGATCCATTGAGGAGAAATGGAAGGCAAGAAATGCCTATAATACCATTGTTGGCAAAAGGGTAGACCCGGCACTGTTGCAAATGGATTACGCCAATCATTACCGGCTTAATATTTATCCTATACCAGCGAAAGGATGCCGTCGGGTAACGATGACAATTCAACAACAGTTAAAACCAGTTAACGGGAAACTGGTGTATCAACTTCCACTGAATTATAAGGATACCGTAAAGCAGATCTATATTGCCCTGCAAACAGCAGGTATCAAAGCACTGCCAGTCATTGACAAGGGCTTACTCAAAGGACAAAATTTTGCTATTAACAATACCACTTACGATTTGAACTGGACCGGTACTAACAAACGGGTTGATGTACCGCTTTCATTTTCTATACCCCTTTTACTTGACAAGCCAGCCGTATGTATTAAACAAGCAAAAGAAAAAACATTTTTCGCTCTTCGGTTTATTCCCCGTATCAACAGGGCCTATGCATTCAATGCAGATGATGTGATAGTGTTCTGGGATATTTCCGCCAGCGGACGGTTTAGAGACATACGAAAGGAAATCAATTTTCTGAAAGAGTATGTATCAAAGCATGCTGTATCCCGTATGACTATCATCACCTTCAACCAGCAGGTACAGGATACGGCCATTTTTTTCCTGAACAACAATTATCATCGATGGGTGGGCTACCTGGAAGCACTAAAGTATGAAGGCGCTGTGCAATACGGCAGTCTTGATTTCTCTGCTGTTAAAGCTGATGCCATACTCCTTTTCAGCCACGGAAGGAATTCCTTTGGCGCTGATATGCCTGTGCCGGGACAGGTGCATACCTGGTGTATCAATTCGGCAAACGACAGAAATCAGCAGCATCTTGAAAACATTATCGGGTTTACCGGTGGTCATTATATTGATCTTACTAACAGGAGCAGTGAAGATGCTGTGGCCATAACGACCTCAACAGAAAATATCCTCCTTAGGGTAAAGGCGGGTGAAACGACTATTGACCTGAATGAAAAAATTAGTGTCATCAAAAACGACACGATACTCCTGACGGGAACGCTGCCAGCCGGCACATCATCTCTTACCCTGCAATATGGAAATAACAGCCAAACCAGGGAAGAAGAAACTATTGATATTACCACTAATGGTCATTGTGAAATGTCTGCCATTGACAGGCTGGAAATGCTTAGCCGGTTTGAGCAGTATAACGGTTATCATTACTACTGGTATGATGTGCTGAATTTCGGGAAGGCGGAAAAAGTAGTCACTGCCAGTACGTCTTATATTGTATTAGAGAGAATAGAGGATTATATCAAGTTCAATATACTGCCACCCGCAGATCTTCAGCCGGAATGTGACATGAGCATTTTTGTTAAGGCAGATGAGGAAAGAAGAAGGCAATACAAAATGGCAAATGATTTTGATGTGCTGAAATCGGTTGTATCAGCCTATAATGAAAGAATTGGCCAGGCTGACAAATACGGTCAGTCCATCCTGCTGACCAATGAAAAAACTAACCCGACGTCAGGTATAAACAATCACCAACAAGTGAATGCTTCAACAACAGCCAATGGCTTAACGGGTAAAGTTGCCGGACTACCGATTAAAAGTGGTGCAGAAAATTCAATATCCATGAGCGAAGTAGTAGTGACTGCGATGGGTGTAACCCAACAGTCCAAAGAGCTCAGTTATTCTGTTACAAGAATTCATGCCAGTGAGCTTACACAGGCCAAACCGGTGAACCTGCAGCAGGGATTAACCGGGAAGGTTTCCGGGCTGAATGTACAAACGGTCAACAGCGGTGTATTTGGCGATACCCGAATAACGCTGCGGGGTATACGATCACTTACCGGTAATAATCAGCCCATGCTGGTACTGGACGGTTCACCTGTTTCGCTGAGCTTTCTGAATGCTATCAATCCCAATGATGTGAGCAATGTAACCGTTTTGAAGTCTGCTGCGGCCACTGCCATTTACGGGCCAGATGGTGTTAACGGTGCCCTGGTGGTAAGCACCAAAAAAGGCAGCCGGAGTAATTATAATTACTACTGGAGAAGCTATCGCCTAAAGGATATGGCCGACGTAGATTACCTGCAGGAACTAAAGCAGGCTTCTGTGAAAAACCTGGCTGCCCGTTATGAGGAGTTGCGAGCGGAGCATGGCCGGGAGGCTGCGTTTTATTTTGATGCGGCGCAGGTGTTTTACAAAGCTGGTATGCAAAAGGATGCCATTAATATACTCTATACTGCTTCTGCTATTACCAATGGCCATGTGCAGGTGCTGGAAGCCATTGCTTATTTCCTGGAATCATGGCAGCAGTATGATGAAGCCATTCGTGTCTATACTTATTTACTGAGCAGTAATCCCAAAGAGTTGCTTTATTACAGGGGCCTTGCCCTTGCCTATTACCAGAAAAGGGATTATACCAATGCGGTGAAGCAATATTATGCCGGTATTACCCTGAACAGCGGTGAATACGAGTACTATTATAAAGATTATAAAGCCATGTTTCTACAGGAAATGAATGCGGTGATAGCGGCGCATAAGGACTCAACGGATATAACAGGCATACATCCGCAATTGATTAGGCCCTTGCACTATGACCTGCGTATCACTGTTGATTGCAATAACCGAAACCTGGGAGGAAATATATCCGTAACAGAGCCGGGCGGAAAAACGGCTGCTTATTATGGTGAACAAAAAGCAGAGGGAAAACTAAGCGGCAAATATTATAGTTCTGTGATTTATTATAATGGCACCGAGGAATACCAGTTAAAAAAGGCAAAGCCCGGTAAGTACAGGGTTCATGTGAGTTTTTATGGCTATTACAATAACTCAATTCCCTCTGTGATCCGGGTACTGACATTCCGTAACAGCCATAACGGTCCTGTCATTGAAATTGATAATGTGATGATGGATAACCAGTATGGCAATGTGGAGGTTGCCGATGTGAGATGGTGATCACACTTTCACATAGATCTTCTTTTTATCCATCC
>CAZYHJ010000160.1:0-4245 GCA_964646645.1 uncultured Saprospiraceae bacterium
CAAGTACACGGGTCAACGGGAGGAAGCGGGCTTTGGGTTGTATTTCTATAATGCGCGCTGGTATGACCCGGTCAGTGGGAGGTTTAGTCAGGCGGATACCATCGTCCCTGCGGGAGTGCAAGGGTTGGATCGGTACGCGTATGTCAACAATTCGCCGTTGAACTTTGTGGATCCTACTGGTTACTTCACTGAAGATGCAATCGAAAAGTATTTGAAAAATACTTATGGAAAAAATTGGAAGGACTATTGGGATACTTGGTCAGCCGATACAGACTGGTGGGATATGCTGTTGACAGCTCAGGCGGGGGATGTGCTGTTCGGGTCATTTGGCGGTGGGAATACAACTTGGTCTGTAACCTTCACCGGGAGCGGTACTGAATCTCTAACTGGGATTGATACTTCAAATGTTGCTAATGATCTTCCAGCAGTATATTCTGATGAGTTGCAATCTCTAAATTTGGCTGATATTCAAAATGGTCAGAAATCTCGATCTAATCCCGATGGCTCTGAGGGCTCGTGGCTGTTTAATTGGGCTGGCTTTTATCGAACAGACGAAAGCGGCAAACCGTCCTTTTATGTGCGTCCCGGTCATGAAATGAAACAGATTACATGGGAACCATGGGCATCGGATTGGACGGATTCGGCAGCGGGAGCTGCAATAGGTTCTATTGGCGGACCATGGGGAACATTTATTGGTTTGGTTTCTGGAGGACTAGCGCCCTCGCTAGTTTCTGATTCCTTGAATATGGAGCCATATGATGTAAATGTGCAAGTCGGACCTGTGCAATTTAATTTTCAATTACAACCTGGCGGCAACTGGGAATTAGAGAATGGTCCCAATTACACGCCTGATTATTGAGGAGCAAACCATGAAACGAAACTTGTATTTCGCGCTTGCTCTCATGATTTCCGGACCATTTATCGGGTTGGTTGTTGAATATTTTCTTCGATGGTTTGGCATCCAAACAGAAGGGACTCAACCAATTATTGCTCTATTAACAGGGTTCTTTTGGATGGAGTATTTTACAGTAATGTATAAGGAAAAAGGACTTTGGGAAATTTCCTCCCGCTCAATTAGAAATAGGTTGTCGTTAGTTCTTCATCTACTAACTTGTACATTTCTGACCGGATGGATATATCACTTGGATGTGATGCCCATTTATAGAGTCTTAATTTGGTTTATTTTTCTTCTTGTTACAGGTTTGAGTTTCTTTTTAACTTCTACGCAAGAAGCAAAACCATTGATAAAGAAATACTTCTCTGCCAAATGGTAAATTTTCGGCTTATGGTTCATCAACGCCAGCGACGCCTTGCTGAACGACTTCGGCGGCGGCACGGTCTCATCGAGCGCGACACCTACACCTACGACAACATTCACTCCTACCAAGACACCGACTCCATCCAATACACCCACGAAAACAAACACCCCCGCCGTGATGAACACACCTACGAAAACCTCAACGCCGTCTTCGGTAACGTTCACTCCGAGCTTGACGCCCGCCTTCACGGCGACATCCACAAATACGCCATTGCCTACCCCCACCCAGCCTCCCGCCTTCACCAGCGCGGACTTCGTCTACGACGGCGATGGAAAGCAGGTACAATCCGTCATCAATGGTGTAACGACTTTGTTTGTAGGTTCCCATTATCAGGTTGAGAATGGCGTGGTTGTGAAGTATTACTTTGCGGGAGCGCAGAGAATCGCCATGCGAAAGAGTGGCACAGTATCCTATCTGCTCTCAGATCATTTAGGCTCAACGAGCATCACCACCAATGCTTCAGGCAATGTGATTGCGGAGTTACGCTACAAGTCATGGGGAGAGACACGCTATTCAAGCGGGTCAACCCCGACGAATTACAAGTACACGGGTCAACGGGAGGAAGCGGGCTTTGGGTTGTATTTCTATAATGCCAGGTGGTACGATAGCCTGACAGGTAGGTTCGCGCAGGCGGATACGATTGTCACTGCGGGAGTGCAGGGGTTGGATCGGTATGCGTACGCAAACAACTCGCCAATAAGGTATACGGATCCCACTGGACATAAACCAGCTTGTGAGGAAGGAGACGATTGTGATCAAATTCTGAGTTCCTGGAGGTTAAGCGGTGCGCAATATTGGAAGGCGCTGATAAAAGATCATTTTGGTATAACCATGTCAGATGAAGGGGATAAAAATTGGACCGAGAGTAATTTGAGTCTCATGTATTCAAGCCTAAGTAACATCAACACCGCTTTGAATAGAAAACTCAAATCGCTAGCTAGCGGGTGGGCATTTATGATGAGAGAACAAGATTCTACACAGGGGGCATTCCATGGACTGACTCACACAGACGGAAGCAAGATTATTAATTTCTTTACCATAGGCGATGCTGCGATACGACAAATGAATATCTATCACGAATTTGGACACTTGCTCGATAATCGCCCCGGCATGGAGGATGAATTCACTAATGCCGTCCCAAATGATGCTAGCTGGGTCAGTGGCGATAAAATTAATCCAAATGCCCTTCTGGATCCTAACAGTGTTTACGACCCCAATTATGGACAGGCTCAGGCTATTCAAGGAATCCTCACTGTGGGCCCGCCTGATCAATGGGCGGACGCCTTCGCAAATTATGTCGCTGGAAATATTAAGCCTACAGGACCAGGAGCAGCTATGTACACTTTCGTTCAAGGTGCGTTGGCTCCATATATAGGCGCTCCATAGTAAATACAGATTGAATAAGAAGAACTCCAAAATGAAACCCTTAACTTATTTGTCTCTTTTCCTGGTAATTGCATTAGGCATCTGTGGTTGCGTACCTGCCAGTTCAACAACGGCGCCAGCTGAGGTGAAACCACCGGTTTCTTCGTCCACACCTATTCCTCCGACATCCACCTCAACCTTTACTCCGACCGAAACCGCAACACTACCTGCTACACTAGAATCTGAACAAGCGAAAGAGACTATCAGAACTCTTTTACAAGACTCTGTTGACTGCGAAGCTCCCTGCTTTTGGGGTATAACGCCGAGGCAGACTACGCTGAGCGAAGCCATCAATATCTTCACCCACCTCGGACTTCAAGTAGAGAGCACAATCTTTCAAGGAAAAGATTTCTACGGAATTGAACATGAGTTCGATAATGGTTTATCAATTAGTATAACCCTCACAATTCAAGATGATTTTGTAAAGAACTTAAGAGTGGATATGCTCCCTGAGAAGTCCTCCGCGGGAGTTCCAAGAATGTGGTCTGCCTACTCGCCTGAAACGCTGATCAATCGCTATGGCCCGCCTTCGAAAGTGGACTTTTTCCTCGATTGGGGTCCAAATTCACTCATTGAAATGGATATGTATTTTGATACTGTAGATTTGATCGTTTCATATGGTGGCTATAATATTATCCCTAGGCAAAAAAGTTCGCCGCACTTTTGCCCGCTGACTGCTCAGTTTGACTCGGTTCGTGTATGGATGGGCAAGGATCCTTACGAGCCTCCTTCTGAATTAGTTCCTCTGGAAAAGGCAACATCCATGACGTTGGAAGACTTTTCGGATTTGATGAAAGGCAACCCTAACAAAGCGTGCTTTATTTTGGATGCAGAAGAATTTCCATGATGCCAATGCTACGGAAAGCAACACTTGTAGCTACGATGCCGACCGCAACCGCGACCTATACTCCGACTCCTACCTTTACAGCGACGCCCACCCAGCCTCCCGCCTTCACCAGCGCGGACTTTACCTACGACGGCGATGGAAGACAAGTAAAATCAGTCATCAATGGTGTGACAACTTTGTTTGTGGGTTCCCATTATCAGGTTGAAAATGGCGTGGTTGTGAAGTATTACTTTGCGGGAGCGCAGAGAATTGCCATGAGAAAGAACGGCACACTGAGTTATATCTTGACCGACCATTTGGGCTCAACCAGCATGACAACGAATGCCACGGGCGCTTTGATCTCTCAGCTGAAGTACAAAGCCTGGGGAGAGACACGCTATTCAAGCGGGTCAACACCAACGAACTACAAGTACACGGGTCAACGGGAGGAAGCGGGCTTTGGGTTGTATTTCTATAACGCCAGGTGGTACGATCCTTATTTTCCGCGCTCAGTCAGATATTCACCCGGTCATCATAATTGAAACGAATCGAGTAAAGGGGTCTTCTCGAAGCGCGACCTGAAACGCCAAAGCGCGAACGCGACTCCGCCCACAAACATTAACTCGGTTGCCTCCTCCCAGAACTCGAACCAGACGAGGCTGTCCACGAAGATGG
>CAZYHJ010000161.1:0-2725 GCA_964646645.1 uncultured Saprospiraceae bacterium
GAACGGAGCACGCCGTAGCCACCGTCGTTGAACACGCAGGTCACCACGGGAACGTTGTACTGGACCGCCGTCGCAAGCTCGCCGATGTTGAGCATGAACCCGCCATCGCCCTGGATGACGGCGGTCTTCTTCCCGCTGCCAATCGCGGCGCCGATCGCCAGCGGAAGAGCCGGCCCGATCGCCGCCGAAGTCGGGTTCAGCGAGGTGCGCGGCGCCAGGATCGGCATCAGCCGGTTCCCCCACAGGTACGCCGGCACCGTCGCGTCGCGCACGACGATCCCGTCGCGGGGGAGCAACTCGCGCATCGAGTCCATGATCGCCTCGTAGTCCGGGCCGATTTCTGTCCGGATCTGCTTGCGCGTCGCGTCCCGCAACTCCTGGGCTCGCGCCAGGAACGCGCCGTCGCTCTTCGCCGTGTCGATGCTCTTGAGCAGCCCGGCGAGCCCGAGGCGAGCGTCGCCCACCACGGCGACATCGGCCCGGTAGTTGCGGCCGATCACGCCCGGGTCGGCGTCGAGGTGGACCAGCTTCCCGCCCAGCGGCAGCGTCCAGTTGCGCGTCTGGCCCGCCTGGAAACGCGTCCCCACCGCGACAACAACGTCCGCCTCGGCCAGCGTCTCGCCCACGCCCGGCTGCGCTGTCAGCGGGCCCATGCACAGGGGATGGTCCTCCGGCAGGCTTCCGCGGCCGTTCCCGGAGGTGAACACCGGCGCCTGCAGCGCCTCCGCCAGTTGCGCCAGTTCGCCTTCCGCACCAGCGGTCAGCACCCCGCCGCCGGCCCAGATGACAACCTTCTTGGCGTTTCGGATAGCGTCCGCTGCCTTCGCGATGGAATCGCGGTCGGGCGCTTTGCGCGGCCACGCTTCCACGTGCGGGATGTCGATTTCCGCTTTCGCATACTGGAAGTCGATCGGGATCTCTACTGCGCCCGGCCGCGGCCGCCCGGTATTGATGTCCTGCGCCACGCGGAAGACGGCCTCGCCGATCTCCTCCGGGCGCCGCACCGATTCGGTCCGGCCGGTCACCGTCCGAAGCAACGGCAACTGGTTCTCCGCTTCGTGCAGGAACCCCTTGCCTTTGCCGTAGTACACCGAGTCGATCTGCCCGGCGATCATCATCACCCGGCTGCTGGCGAACCCGGCCTCGAAGAGTCCCGTCACCCCGTTCGTCACCCCCGGGCCGGTGCTCGTTATGGCGACTCCAAGCTTGCCCGTCGCACGCGCGTAGCCGTCGGCGGCGTGCACCGCCCCCTGCTCATGCCGCACCGCGACCGCGGTGATTCCACCGCCCCGATGGATCGCGTCGTAAATCGGGATGTTGTGGACGCTGACGATGCCGAACACCGTGTCGACACCAAGCGCGCGCAGCGTCTCGTACACGGCTTCGCCGCCGGTCATCTCTCGCATGGAATCCCCTCCGAACCCGTGGTCAAACGTGCGGGGACGCTATCGCGGCACAGTCAGGGGTGTCAAACCGGCGGGAGTCTGGGACGGGGCCGCGACGCCACGTCGCCACCCGAAAGGCCGGCGAATTCGGTACCACCGGACCCCGTGGCGATCGCTCGCAAACGACAGAATAGACACGAAGGGAAATTCGCCATGACTGCCATCCGCCCTCAGAAGTCGCCGTTTGTTCGCTGGCCATCGACCGAGCAGGGTCGCCGAGCGGTCATACTCTGGGGCGCTGCAGTCGGCGTTCTCGTCCTGGCCCTGCTCGTCACACTCGCCACCGGCGGCGTCTACCAGGAAGCCGGCGAAGACTCGACGCCGACCTGGGCGCGTGCCTTGTCCGCTATCCTTGGCATCGCCGCGCTGGGAGGGGCAGTCGTCGGAGGCGTTTACGCTGTGCTCGCCCTGCGCAAGGGCGACCGTTCGGCGCTCCTCTTCTTCCCGCTCCTCGCCCTCCTCCTCGCAACCGTCTTCCTCATCGGCGAATTCGCCGTACCCCACTAGGACCGAGGTGGAAGTGGACTCGTAGTCCGCCCTCCGGTGTCGACGGGCTGCCGAACAAAACAGGGGCCGCTCCATCGTAGACGGGCTAGGCGAACAACCGCGTCAGCGCGGCGGCGAATGCGCCCACGCAGCCTACGTACAGCAGGTTATGTCGCAGGAAGCTGCCGTGCGACGCCGTCGGCAACCCGAACGCCAACGCGTCGGTCTCTGGATGGAACCGCGAACAACGGCCGTGTGTCCGTGCAATCTCCGCCCTGATGCGCTCCCGCGCGCCGGCCAGTTCCGAGCCCGCTTGTCTGGCGCCGAAGACGAACGTCGTCGGGTTGTCGCCGTAGCCAATCGTCCAGGTCGCGGTGTCGCCGGCCAGGTGGACGGCAACAGGCGTGGGGATCTCCTCGCAGAGCGGGTCGGCGCACGCGCATCGCAGGATCGAATACGAGCCGGGGGCCTCCAGGCTGCGGCCCAGTTCGACGAGCGAAACCAGTGCCGGCTCCTGTGCCTTCGTCCCCCGATGCGTCAGGAGCGTGCGGCCGCCCACGGACATCCGCACACGGACGTCGCGCGCGTCGAACAGTGGCTCGAGTCGAATCTCCACCATATGGAGATCTTCGGCAGTCCATAGCGGCTGGATAAGCGCTGGACGTCACGACCTTGTCTACGGGCGCCTCGGTCTCACCAGCGGTACTGGCTCACCGCCCAGTCCGCCTCGTAGTACGGGCTCACGTTCGTCCCCGGCCGGATGATCCGGTCGATCTCCTTCAGTTCGTCAGCCG
>CAZYHJ010000161.1:2735-4201 GCA_964646645.1 uncultured Saprospiraceae bacterium
ACCTCGTCCGCCTTCAGGTTGTCCTCGAGCTGTTCCATCGTCCGCGGCCCAATGATCGGGCTGGTCACACCGGCTGCCTGCATCGTCCAGGCCAGCGCCAGCTGCGAGAGCTCGATCCGCTTGTCCGCCGCGATCTTCTCGAGACCTTCGATGACATCCCAGATGTTGTCGTTCATCCGGCGCCGGTACATCGGGTTCGTGCTCAGGTTCGCGTAGCGGCTGTCCTCCGGCGGCGGCTCGTTCCGGTTGTACTTCCCGGAAAGCAGCCCGCCAGCCAGCGGGCTCCAGGGGATGATCCCGATGCCGTAGCTCTGCGCCATCGGCAACAGCTCGCGCTCGATCCGCCGGTCGAGCAGGTTGTACGGCGGCTGCTCGCAGACGAACCGGTTCAGCCCGTACTCCTTCGAAACCCAGAGCGATTCGATCAGCTGCCACGCCGCGAACGTGCTCGCCCCGAGGTAGCGCACCTTCCCCGAGCGCACCAGGTCGTCGAGTGCACGAAGCGTCTCGTCGACCGGCATATCCGATTGCGGACGGTGGATCTGGTACAGGTCGATGTAGTCCGTCTGCAGCCGCCGGAGGCTGTCCTCCACCGACTGGATGATGTGGCGGCGGGTGTTGTTCATGTCGTTGATTCCCTCGCCCATCCGGCCGTGCACCTTCGTCGCGAGTACCACCTGGTTGCGCTTGCCGTTCGCCTTCAGCGCCGCGCCCGTCGCCTCCTCGCTCCGGCCGGCGTTGTAGACGTTCGCCGTATCGATGAAGTTGATCCCCGCGTCGATCGCGCGGTCGATGATGGCGGCCGAATCCGCGGCGGTCGTCTTGCCGCCGAACATCATGCACCCCAGACAGAGCGAACTGACCTTCACGCCGGTCCGGCCGAGCGAACGGTACTCCATAGCAATCACCTGACAGTTAGTGCCCTGACCATACCCCATCCCGCCACAGCGGGTGCGGGAGAGCCATACCGAGTCACGGAAATGGGCTATCCTCTCTGCGAATGAAGACTCGTCTCGTCGACGGCAGGGTCGGGCGTGACGGCAGCGAAACCCCCACGTTCCAGTGGACACGCGCGTGACCGGGTTCATGGCCGCGCTCCGCCGGGAACGCGCCACCATCGTCGCTCTCGCGGCCATCCTTGCACTCGGGACAGTGCTTCGCATCGTCTTCTGGTACGGCCTCGTCCTGGTCGACCCGTTCGCCTACGCCGATGCCTCGGCCAGCATCGCCCGGGGGCTCCCCGCCTTCGATGCCGATGCGCTCGGCGGGCTCTACTACACGCAGTACCTCCGTCTCAGCCTCGAAGTTCCCGCCGCCGGCTTCTACTGGCTCTTCGGCCCGGGCGAAATCCAGTCCATCTCCTTCCCCTTCCTCTGTTCGCTCGGCCTGGCCGTCCTGGCCTTCCTCATCGCCGTGCGCGTCTCCGGAGACCGGCTCGCGGGCATCCTCGCCGCCTTCATCACCTG
>CAZYHJ010000162.1:0-4141 GCA_964646645.1 uncultured Saprospiraceae bacterium
CCTTGCGGTACAGGCGCTGCGTGTCGTAGGCGAGGAAGCCGAAGTTGAGGAGCTTCTGGTTCTCCGACATGCGCAGCGCATCCGACTGCGCGCCCATCACCACGGAGACCAGGCGCCGCTCGCCCCGCCTGGCCGATGCGACCAGGCAATAGCCCGCCGCCTCGGTGAAGCCGGTCTTCACTCCGTCCACGGTCGAGTCGATCCACAGGAGGCGGTTGCGGTTGGCCTGCCTGATGCCGTTCCAGGTGAATTCCCTCTGCGAGTAGAGGGCGTACTCGGCCGGGAAGTCGCGTATGAGGGCTGCGGCCAGCAGCGCCATGTCGCGCGCCGTGGAGTAGTGGTTCGGCGCCGGCAGCCCGGTGGAATTGACAAAGTTTGTGTTGCGCAGGCCCAGGCGCTTCGCCTCGCGGTTCATGAGCTGGGCAAACGTCTCCTCGGTACCCGCCACGGCTTCGGCGAGCGCGATGGAGGCGTCATTGCCCGACTGCACGATCATGCCGCGCAGCAGGTCGGCGACGGGCGCGGGCTTGCGCGGCTCGATGAACATGCGCGAGCCATCGGCCTTCCAGGCCTTCTCCGAGACGGGAGGAATCTTCGCCGGGTCGAGCTTGCGGTCGCGGATCGCCGTGAAGACGAGGTAGGCGGTCATGAGCTTGGTGAGCGAGGCGGGCTCGAAGCGGTCGTCCTCGGCCTGTGCGGCCAGCGCCTGGCCCGAGAGCGTGTCGAGCAGGAAGTAGGCGCGCGCGGCGACGGGCGGCGCGGTGATGGCCTGCGCAAGGGCGGCAAGCGGCAGGAAGGCGGAAAGGGCGACGGCGAGGAAGCGTTTCATCGGGGGGGCGTTCAGCGGTTGGTGGGCGTGATGACGGGGATGAAGTCGAGCGAGGCGCGGATCTTGTCGGTGATTGCCTGCGCCTCCTCGCGTGTCCTGTAGGGGCCCAGGCGCACGCGGTGCAGGCTTCCGGAGGCGGCGACCTGGATGGGCTCCCGGAGCCAGGGCAGGTCGCCCGCGATGCGATCGCGGAACGTGTTGGCGTTGTCGGCGCTCGCGAAGGCGCCGAGCTGGATGAAGAGCCCCGCGGGCTCGGGCGAGACGACCGCCGTGGCGACTTCCGCCGGGCGGGGCTGCGGCGCCTCGGCCGCGCGCAGGGGCGTTGCCACGGCGCCCGAGGGGGCTTCGCGAGCGGCAGCCGGCGGTGGCGCAAGGGCCACGCGCGCGCCCGCATCGCGCCCGAACACGCGCTCGACCTCGACCGGGCCGCTGCCGGGTCCGGCGATGCCCAGCTTCGCGGCGGCCGCATAGGAGAGGTCGATCACGCGTCCGTCGTGGAAGGGGCCGCGGTCGTTCACGCGCACGACGACGGAGGCCCCCGACTTCAGGCTGGTGACGCGTGCATAGCTCGGGATCGGCAGCGTCTTGTGCGCCGCCGTCATGGCGAACATGTCGTAGACCTCGCCCGACGAGGTCTTCTGGCCGTGGAACTTGCGCCCGTACCACGACGCCAGGCCGCGCTCCTGCATCGGCTCGTCGTTCACCACCGGAGCGTAGGTGCGCCCGAACACGGTGTAGGGGCGGTTGGCCCAGCGGTGGTAGGGCTCGTCACGCGGCACGGCGTCCGGGATCGAGGCGAGGTCGGCGGGCACCGACTCCGGGGGGCCGTCGTCGGAATAGTAGGCGGGCTTCTTCGCCGGCGGGGCCTTCGGCGCGGTGCCGCACGCCGCGAGCGCCAGGGCGAGGAGCACGGGGACGGCGCGGCGCATCAGCTCGACACCAGCTGCTTGTGCGTGGAGATCGACATGAGGATGCCGAAGCCCACCAGCATCGACAGGAGCGCGGTGCCCCCGTAGCTCACCATCGGCAGCGGCACGCCCACCACCGGCAGGATCCCGCTCACCATGCCCATGTTGACGAAGGCGTAGGTGAAGAAGGTGAGGGTCACCGCGCCGGCCATGAGGCGGGCGAAGGTGGTCGAGGCGTTGGCGGCGATCATCAGCCCGCGCGCCACGATGAGGATGTAGAGGGTGATGAGCACGAGATTGCCCGCCAGCCCGAACTCCTCGCCGAAAACGGCCAGGATGAAGTCGGTCGAGCGTTCCGGCACGAAGTCGAGCTGCGCCTGCGTGCCGTTCAACCAGCCCTTGCCGAGCACGCCGCCGGAGCCGATGGCGATCGTCGCCTGGATGATGTGGTAGCCGGCCCCGAGCGGGTCCTCGCTCGGGTCGAGGAGCGTCAGCACGCGCCGGCGCTGGTAGTCGTGCAGCATGCCCCACAGGAAGGGCAGGCTCACCAGTCCCGAGACGGCGAGCGCGGTGAGGATCTTCCACGACAGGCCGGCGAGGAAGATGACGAAGAAGCCGGAGGCGAACACGAGGAGGGCCGTGCCCAGGTCGGGCTGGCGCGCCACGAGCCCGACCGGCAGCGCGAGCAGCACCGCGGCCACGGCGTAGTCGCGCAGGCGCAGGCCCTCCTGGTGGCGGTGGAAGTACCAGGCGAGCATGAGCGGCACCGCGATCTTCATGATCTCGGAGGGCTGGATGGTGGTGAAGCCGAGGTTCAACCAGCGGCGGGCCCCGTTGCGGATCTCCCCGAACAGGGCCACGCCGATGAGCAGGGCGAGCCCCGCGGCGTAGACGGGCACGGCCAGGCGCATCAGCGCCTGCGGCGGGATGTTGGCCACGATCCAGAGCGCGGCGAGCGCCAGCGCGAGGTTGCGCGACTGCCCGAGCACGCGGTCGAAGGAGGCGCCGCCGGAGGCCGAATAGACGACGGTCAGGCCGAGGGCGAGTGTCAGCACGAGCGCCACCATGAGCGGCCCGTCGATGCGCCGCGACACCAGGTCGAAGAGGCGGCTAATCACCTTCGGCCTCCTCGGTGCCCAACGGCTGCTTGCGTTCGGGACGCTTGCCGAGCAGGTGGAAGTCGAACACCTCGCGCGCGATCGGCGCGGCGGTGGAGCTGCCGTGGCCGCCGTTCTCCACCAGCAGGGCGATTGCGATCTTCGGGTCGTCCGCCGGGGCATAGGCGATGAACAGCGCGTGGTCGCGGTGGCGTTCCTGGACGCGCTTCTCGTCGTACTTCTCGCCCGACTTCATGCCCACGACCTGCGCCGTGCCGGTCTTGCCGGCGATGAGGTAGGGCGCTCCCTGCCCGGCGCGCGCCGCGGTGCCGCCGGGACGGGTGACGTCGACCATCGCCGCGCGCACCAGTTCGAGGTGCTCGGGCTTGAAGGCGAGCGGTTCGCCGGTCCGGATCGGGAGCTCGCGGATTTCCTGCGTGCGCGCGTCCTGCACGGCGCGCACCAGGCGCGGGCGCACGGGGGTGCCGCCATTGGCGAGGGTGGCCACGGCGGTGGCCAGTTGCAGCGGCGTGGCGAGCCAGTAGCCCTGGCCGATGCCGACGCTGATCGTGTCGCCCGCGTACCACTTCTGCTTGAAGCGCTGCCACTTCCACTCGCTCGAGGGCTGCAGCCCGGCCAGCTCCCCGTCGATGTCGATGCCGGTGCGTTCGCCGAATCCGAAGGGCACCATGAAGCGGTGGATCGCATCCACGCCCAGGTCGTTGGCGAGCCCGTAGTAGTAGGTGTCGCAGGAAACCACCACCGAGCGGTGCAGGTTCACCATGCCGTGCCCGCCCTTCTTCCAGTCGCGGAAGGGGCGCGCGACCCCGGGCAGCATCCAGTGGCCGGGGTCGGAGATCGTGTATTCCGGCGTGCGCTTGCCCGAGTGGAGTGCGGCCAGGGCCATGAACGGCTTGATCGTGGAGCCCGGCGGGTACTGCCCGCGCAGCGCGCGGTTGTTGAGCGGCTTGTCGGGCGAGTTGTTGAGCGCGTCCCAGTTGTGCGGGTCGATGCCGTCGACGAACAGGTTGGGATCGAAGCCGGGCCGCGAGACGAGGGCCAGGACGTCGCCCGTCTTCGGGTCGATGGCGACCAGCGCGCCGCGATAGTCCTGGAAGGCCTCCTCGGCGACGCGCTGCAGCTTGATGTCGAGGGTGACGAGGAGGTTGTTGCCCGACTGCGGCTCGGAGCGCGAGAGCGCGCGGATGGCGCGGCCGCCGGCGTCGATCTCCACCTGCTCGCTGCCGGTGTTGCCGTGCAGCTCCTTCTCGTAGGCGCCCTCGATGCCGAGCTTGCCGATGTGGTCG
>CAZYHJ010000163.1:0-4140 GCA_964646645.1 uncultured Saprospiraceae bacterium
GCCGGAAGTCGCAGGGCACGCCGGCCAGCAGCACGCAGTCGGCCTCGCGCAGCGCCTTGCGTCGTGCATGGCGCATCTGCAGTGGGGAATCGCGCCCGAGCAGGCCGCGCGCCATGCCGGAGAGATAGACGGGCACGCCCAGCTTCTCGACGGCCTCCGCCACCGCTGCCGCTGCGGCCGCATCGACCAGTGTCTGGCTCCCCAGCACCATCAAGGGGCGCTCGGCCTTCGCCAGCGCATCGGCCGCCAGCGCCAGCGCTGAATCTCCCGCAACCGGAACCGGCACCTTGCGCACCTTCGGCGTGTAGCGGCGGTGGCTGCCCTCGAACATCTTCTCCGCATGGCGGTTCAGGTACCAACGCAGGAACCGGTCGGGAATCGACGTGCCCTTCCCCGCCGCGTCCTCGTACCAGCCGCGAATGAGTTTCTCTTCGTAGAGGAGGTCGACCGGGCACTCGACGAACGTGGGACCCGGAACGCCTTCGAGGGCCGTGGCCAGCGCCTCCTCCACCGCTGGGCCGAGGTCGACCACGCGCTTGACCTGTTTCGCCAGCTTCACGTGCGGCTCGACCAGCGGCAGCTGCTCGATGTCCTGGAGCGCGCCGCGCCCCTGCAGCGCCGTCGGAGCCGCACCGCCCAGGAGCAGCACCGGCGACTGCGCGAGCTGTGCGTTCTTGAGCGCAGTGATGGTGTTGGTGATGCCCGGGCCGGCGGTGACCGCGGCCACCCCCGGCGTCCCCGTGAGTCGCGCCGCCGCATCGGCCGCGAACACGGCCGTCACCTCGTTGCGCGTGTCGACGATCGCGATGCCGCGCCGCTTGGCCGCCACCAGGATCGGCGAGATGTGCCCGCCGCACAGCGTGAAGATCCAGCGCACGCCCCAGGCTTCCAGCGCCGCGGCGACGCGCTCGCCCCCGTGCGCCGGCGCATCCGCGTGCTTCGGCTTGCCGCCATGGGCCTTGACCATCGTTCAGCCTTTCTCCGCTTGCGATTCGCGCGCCGCATGCCGGCTCGCGAGTTCGCGGTAATCGATCTTGCCCACCTTGGTGAGCGGGAGCTCCGCGACGAATTCCACCTCGCGCGGGCAGGACCACTTGATGAGACGCTCGCGGCAGTGGGCGATGAGCGCTTCCTGCATCGCCGTTCCGGCCTGCGCCTTGTCGCGCAGCACCACGCAAGCCTTCACACGCTCGACCTGCGCCGCATCCGGCACGCCGATCACGCAGACCTCCGCCACCGCGGGATGCTCGCGCAGGACCGCTTCCACCTGCGCGGGATAGACGTTGAAGCCCGACGACTTGATCATGCGCTTCAGGCGCACCGAGAAGTAGGTGAACCCGTCCGCGTCCATCTTGCCAAGGTCGCCGGTGTGCAGCCAGGTGCGGCCATCGGCGTGCACCTTGAGCGCCTGCGCGGTGGCTTCCGGATCGTCGAGGTAGCCGAGCATCACCGCCGGCCCCGCGATGCAGATCTCGCCCTCCTCCCCCACCGCAGCTTCCACGAGGGTGCCGGTCGCGACGATCTTCGCGAGCATGTCCGGAAGGGGGACTCCCACGGAGCCCTCGCGATATTCGGTGAGCGGCGTGGCCATGATGCCGGTGACCGCCTCGGTGAGCCCGTAGCCCTCGAGGAGCTTCACGCTGCCGCCGCCCGCGGTCACCATCGCCTCGAAGCGCTCCTTCACGGCGCGCGGCAGCGTGTCCGCCCCGCAGTAGCAGGCGGTGATGCAGGAGAGGTCCGCCTTGGCAAGCGAGGGGTCCTTGGTCAGGGCGTCGAAGAGCGTCGGCACCCCCACCAGCACGTTGGGCCTTTCCGTGCGCAGGAGCTTCGCGACGATCTCGGCGCTGAACTGCGGCACGAGGATCGACTTGCCCCCGGCCATGAACGCGGAGTTGATGCACACGCCCAGCCCGAAGCCGTGGAAGATCGGCAGCACGGCGAGGATGGCGTCCTTCTCGCCCATCCCGCACCACGCCGCCGCCTGCATGCCCTGGGCGATGAAGTTGCGGTTGGAGAGGACGATTCCCTTGGGCAGCCCCGTGGTGCCGCCGGAGAAGAGGATGGCCGCGGGGTCGTTCGTCTTCCCCGCAGGCGGCTCGGTCGCCGGCGCTGCGGCAGACAGCAAGGCGGCCCACGGACGCACGCGCGGATCGGCGGGAACGGCCGGGATCTTGCGTCCCTTGGTCACCCAGAACCCGAGGCGCTTCAGCGGCGACAGGTACTCGGGGATGCGCGCGACGAGGATCTTCTCGAGCGGTCGCTTCGGCGTCGCCGCGGCCAGCGTGCCGTAGAAGGCATCCAGCGTGAGCGCCATGCGGGCACCCGTGGCATCGAGGAAATGCGCGATCTCGGGCGCCGTCGACAGCGGGTGGATCAACGCCGGCAGCGCCCCCAGCCGGTTGGCCGCGTAGAAGGCGATCACGCCCTGCGGCGTGGTCGGCATGGAGATGAGCAGGCGGTCCCCGCGGCGCAGTCCTTCGGCGGCGAGCGCCGTCGCGCAGCGGTCCACGGAATCGAGCAGTTCGGCGTAGGTCGCCTTGGTGCCGAAGAAGTCCCACGCGACCGAGCCCGGCACGCGCCGCGCCGTGGCGGCCAGCGCCTGGTAGAGCGTGACTTCGGGATAGGCGATCGTGGTGGGCACGCTTCCGTAGAAGCGCAGCCAGGGGTGGTTGGCCGTCATGGCGAAATCTTACCGGCAGAAGCCTGCCGCCACGCGCCCTCCACCGCCGGCTGCACGACGTACATCTCGAATAGCGAGCCGCGCAGCTTCGATTCCCCGGCGAAGGCCAGGCGGAACTCCTCCAGGTCGACCGACTTGCGCGTCGCCGCGAGCGATTCGCCGCGTGCCACCGCCGCGCGCACCTGGTCGCGGATGGCCGCCGCAAGGCGCGCGACGAGCCGCACATGCCGATCGTCGCGCAGCACCGGGCCGTGTCCCGGCACGAAGACGGCCGCCTTCAGTTCCAGCAGCCTCTCGAGCGTGCCCGCGTATTCCAGCGGCGCGGCGGTATTGCCGATGAGCGGCACCGGCCACACCACGAGGTCACCGGTGATGGCGATTCGCTCCCCGGGCAGCCACACCACGAGGTCGGACCGCGTGTGTCCCGCGCCGAGATGCAGGATCTCGATCGTTCGTGCGGCACGGCGCAGCGTCAGGCGCTCGCGCACTTCCAGGGTGGGCGGAATGAGTTCGACAGCCTTCGTCTCCGCGAGATAGCGCTCGGCCTGCGCCGCATCGCTTGCCAGCGCTGCGCGCGTTTCCGCGTCGAGCGGTTTTCCGGCACGGTCGCGGCCCTCCGCCAGGCGCTTCCTCAGCGCATCCACCATGCCCGGCCCGAACTCGAGCATGTCGGCGCGGTTGCGGGCGCCGATTCCCGCCAGTTCGTCCCGCGTGGCCGCATGGCCGATGAACTCCACGCCCGGGTAGGCCTCACGCCACGCCGCATTGCCTTCGAAGTGGTCGAGGTGCCAGTGCGTGTTGACGACGTAGCGCACCGGCTTCGCGGTGATGGCTCTCAGCGCCGCGATGGTCGCGCGGGTCGACGACGCCGTGGCATTGGCGTCCACCACGACCACGTCCGCCTCGTTCTCGATGAAGACGTTGTTGGCGTCGAACATCATCCCCACCGGCTCGCGGCGGATGACGGCGTGGACGCCGTCGGCGAGCCGCGTCACCTCGAAGCCGCGCGCGGGCTCGTCGGCCGCCAATGCGAGGCTCGCGGCGAGCCCGGCCAGGAATGCCGCCGCCGCGCGCACCACGATCGCGTTACTCCGGCAGCGCCTGGATCTCGAACGCCGTGCGCAGCGTGGGCGTGATCGGCGCGCCCAGCGGGTCGAACCACTTCGCGTAGATCTTCTCGATCTCGCCCGAGCGCATGAGGCCGGAGATCGTGCGGTTCACGACCAGCTTGAAGTCGGCGTCGTTCCTGCGCAGCATCAGGCCGAAGGGCTCGTAGGAGAGGTGGCGGCCGGTCACGACGTAGTCGGCGGGGTTGCGCGCCTTGGAGCGCAGGCCCATCAGCTGGATGTCGTCGCTCACGTTCGCGTCCACCCGCCCGCTCTCGAGCACCAGGAAGCCCTCGCCATGGTCCTTCACGTTGAGGATCTTGATGCCGAGGTTCAGCTTGTCGGAGAGGTTCT
>CAZYHJ010000164.1:0-4099 GCA_964646645.1 uncultured Saprospiraceae bacterium
GGCACACCACCGGATGATGATTGTTTCCTGCAACTCTCCAATGATGTCTGGTTTACATTTATTCCCGAAACACCTGCGATGTATATCAGAGTGTCTGGTGCAGTAAATGGACTTGGAACACTCCGGAATCCGGGCATTGCGGTCTTCGAAGGACCCTGCAATAATCTGAAAAATGTAGGGTGTAATATTACTTCTGCCAGTACCAATCAGGTAGAACTCTCCATCACGGATTTGATCATAGGGAAGGTTTATTACCTGGTCGTCGAAGGCCAGAATGAATTAGAAGGCAGTTTCCAGGTGTGCCTTGAAGGATTTATTCCTCCGCCAAGTCCGCAGTCGGATTGTTCAAAGGCAGTCGTGCTATGTGATAAATCACAGTTTGTCGTAGACACGCTTCTTGGCGTGGGTGCACAGGATCCCGGTGTGACAAACACTTGTATTGGGCAGGAATTTAGCAGCGCTTGGTATAAATGGACATGTGAAGTATCCGGAACACTTGCTTTTACCTTGTTTCCGAATAATTTTCAACCTGGTTTCGAATCAGATGATATTGATTTTGTGGTGTATGAATTGCCCAATGGCATTGACGATTGCAGTGTGAAAACCGAATTGCGATGTATGGCCGCCGGAGCAAATACCAATCAACCTTTTCAATCCTGGTCGAGATGCAATGGACCGACAGGATTAAGGGATGGTGATCCGGATACAGAGGAACCACCAGGATGCCAGGGCGCATCACAAAATAATTTTGTAGATGCCATAGACATGGTGGCAGGTAAAAGTTATGCCTTGCTGGTTAATAATTTTAGTCAGTCAGGACTAGGATTTTCAATAGAGTGGGGCGGGACTGGTACATTTCAAGGACCTGATCCTGGATTTGATGTGGAAGCTGTCCAGGCATTTGAATGTGACAAGACGATCATCTTTAGCAATGCATCTACGGCCCCTACCGATAGTATCGTGAGTTATCTCTGGAATTTTGGTGCAGGTTCCAATCCAACATTTGATACGACTAAGGGACCAGTCAATGTTATCTATGAGTCCTTTGGGTTTAAGAAAGTAGCACTGACCGTGACAAGTTCTAAAGGTTGTGTCGTGACCGAAATTCTTGATTTTTTTGTTGAGCCCTGTTGCGCCGACACCTCTACATTATCCGTTGAGGCTATTGTGCGGGATCAGATTTGTCCAAATTCAGCGACAGGTGTGATCCAGGGTGTAGGGGTTAGCGGAAGCCCTGAATATCAATACAGCCTTGATTGTGTAAATTATCAACCGGCGAGTGTGTTTCCTTTCCTCATGCCGGGGGATTATACCTTGTGTATTCAGGATCAAAAGGGATGCGAAAATCAAGTGGATATCACGGTCAATCCAGCGGATGATTTCTTTGTCGAAGCAGGTGATACGATTTTTGTTCAGTTGGGTCAAACCGCTAACTTAAATGCGATCCCATTTCCAACACTTCCCACCGGCGTGACCTGGACCAATGAGCATACACTTACCTTCAGCGGCACGGATATACCCAGTCTGCTGTCACCAACTGCTTTGCCAATGCGCACTGGTTGGTATGTAGTGACGATCACGAATGACGCGGGTTGCATTACATCAGACTCTGTGTTGATCGTGGTGGACCCCTATAAGCCCATCTATATTCCAAATGTCATTTCTGCCAATTTCGATGGCATAAACGATGAGTTAACCGTTTATGGTAACAATGCGGCTATTGATGTAGGCAGTTTCCAAATCTTTGATCGCTGGGGAAATATGCTATGGGAGCGTACCAATTTTGAACTTAATGATCCATCGTTGGGATGGGATGGCACTGTCGATGGCAAACCTGTCAATCCGGGAGTATACACGTACCTGGCTGTCGTCAACTTCCTCGATGAGATTCCCGTGCCGTTTTATGGCACCGTAACTGTCCTGCGATAATTCCCGATTTATTATTGTGATGAGATTTGCGATTTTTTTCCTGTTCTTGATTAGCCTGGCCACCTCATGTGTAGTGGATGAGGCAGATCTGTCCAGGTATATGCAGTCTAAAATTCAGAATATTGAACAGGCTAAGGATATCAATGTGGTGTATTCGGATAGTGGCTACACCCTCTTTATTCTTAAAGCTCCGGTATCTAAACGCCTGTATACCCGAACAGCCGTTACCGAAGAATTTCCCGAAGGGATTGAGGTCACCTTCTATAATAAAACAGGTCAGCCCGTCAGCTGGCTCACCTCTGATTTTGCCATCCGTGATCAGGCCAATCGATTGATTACCGTTCAAAAGAATGTACTGCTGCGTAACAGCGAAGGCGAGCGGATGGACGGTCCTGAACTGATATGGGACGAACGAAGGAAGGAGATTTATACGGATCGCTTCGTCAAGATTACCCGGGCGGACGGCAGCGTGGTGTATAGTTATGGGTTTAAATCCAATGATCGTTTTACCCGGTATGAACTCAACGCCGTCTCAGGAGATATGAACATAAAGGCCCTTGATGAACTGAAATCTGACTCCACGGCCACCACCGATCCTCCATCTCGTCCTGTTGCTACGCCTCCCGCTGCACCTGAGAACACCAAGCGTCCTTTGGTCAAGCCCATTCGTAAATAGTCAGGGACAGTGCTCCTTCATGATTAGTAAAACCAGGGGGTTTCCATCATTCATCTTCACGTATCTTTGAGATACAATGGTATCTGTCATCCTGCTCATTCTCCTGATGCTCCTGCTGTCTGCATTTTTCTCCGGCAGTGAAATCGCGTTTATTACGGCCAATAAACTCGGCGTGGAGATAGAAAAGGATAAAGGCACCCGTCGCAGCCAATTGATCTCTGGATTTTATCAGAAGCCGAAACAGTTTTTGAGTACGTTGCTGGTAGGCAACAACATCGTCCTGGTCATTTATGCCTACCTGATGCTGACGCTGATCGAACCCTGGGTGATGCCAGTGATTCCATCTGATGCGTTGCGTTTGTTTATCATCATCAACATTGCCGCCCTGTTTATCCTTCTCCTGGGAGAGTATTTTCCAAAAATTATTTTCAGAACGCTGGCCAATAAAGCGTTGTTTTTACTCGCCTACCCGTTGTATTTCTTTCAATGGTTGTTGAGGTTTCCGGTGTGGCTGATGATGTCTTTTTCAAACGTTTTGATGAAGTATGTGTTCAGGGCGCCGGTTCAACACGTGGATGAAGCCTATACGCGACTGGATTTGCAGGATTATGTAGAGGGATCGTTGCCCAAGGATCAGGACGAACTGGAGGCGGATATGTTTAAAAATGCCCTGCAGCTTAAAAATCTGAAGGCCAGAGAATGTATGGTGCCCCGGACGGAGATTGTCCATGTAGATGTAAGCGATGGAGTAGAAGAATTAAAGAAGGTATTCATGGATACCCGTCATAGTCGGATCCTGATTTCAAGTGAGGATATTGATAACATCCTGGGATATGTTCATCACCAGACGTTATTGCATGATCAGCAGGAACTCACCAAAAGCATCATCCCGATCCAGCACTTTCCTGAGGTCACGAGTGTGCTGGATATCCTCACCAATTTTACAAGGCAAAAGAATAACATAGCCGTGATCGTAGATGAATTTGGCGGCACTGCAGGGATCATCACTCTGGAGGATATCACCGAAGAAATTTTTGGCGAGATCGAAGATGAACACGATGAAGAGGATTTTGTGGAGCAGAAAATCAGCAACACGGAATTCCTGTTTTCCGCAAGGCTCGAGATTGATTATCTCAACGAGACCTATCCCGAATTGAAATTTCCTGAAGGAGAATACGAAACGCTCTCCGGGTATATCGTGATGACTTCAGGCCGGATTCCCGAGGCAGGTGATGATTTCGAGCTGGACGATTACCGCTTTGTGATCGAAAAAGTCACCGATAAAAAAATCGAAGAGGTGCGCGTCTTCCTGGTCAACACGCGGGATTAATCAAGATTTTATAAGATTGGTCTGCCTCCATGCATTTCAAGGGAATTCAAGTCGATCCGGGCGGGATAAGGCTGAATTCAATTACTTTTGGTTTATGCGATTTGCAACAGGGTGGACCTGGAAGGTAATTGTTCTTTGCTTACTTCTCGGCGTCTGCCCGGGTG
>CAZYHJ010000165.1:0-3947 GCA_964646645.1 uncultured Saprospiraceae bacterium
CGAGACCCTGGTCTTTTGCATAGCCTGCTTTTGCCGCAATGGATTCGGGGTCTTCGTAACTGATGAAGATCTTCGTGGAGGGATTGTATAACCACGGAACCTGCGACTCGTCGTTCCAATAGCGGGTATACGTTCCAAAATAATCGGCTTTGAGTTCGGTATAGTAAAAGGATCCCGACTCGTATTTACCGGGCGCGCCGCCTGTATTGGCTTGGAACAAGCCGTTATTCTCTTCTGGCACGCCTTGCCATCCATGCCCATAGAACGGGACGCCTAACACGATCTTCTCTGCCGGGATGCCGGCGTTCAAGTAGTTGCGGATGCTGGCGTCCACAGTTTGGGACGCGCTGCCCGGGTCGCCGGAGGAGCTGTAAAGAGGAGCATTGAAATTCGTCTTCGTTTCCCAAAGTCCGTGCAGGTCATAAGCCATCACGTTGATCCAGTCGAGGGACTTGCTCAGTGTTGCCCACTCGTAGTTGGAATTGTTATCGCCTCCGCCCGGCGCGGCAATCGTCAGCAGGTATTGCTTGCCGTCCGCTTTGCCGAGTTCATCCAGTTGACTGCGGAATTCCGCCAACAACAACGTGAAATTCTCTTTATCTTCCGGGCGCGCCCGGTCGGGTTCCTCGCCGCCGCTGACCGGGTATTCCCAATCAATATCAATGCCGTCAAAGACACCTTTGTATTGTTTGAGGAACAAGTCCACGCACGAAGCGACGAATATCTTGCGAGAGTCGTCTGTCAAGGCGGCGTCCGAGAAATTCTCGGACCAAGTCCAGCCGCCTATTGAGATCAGCGTTTGAAGGTGCGGATATTTTTCTTTCAGTTGCAACAGTTGATTGAAATTTCCATGCAACGCAGTGGGGTCGTCTGAATCGGCTTTTCCGTTGACGCTTTCTTCGGCGGTGAAAACACGCCCAGTGTCAGCGGCAATATCGCCGAGAACGCATTTGCCATCCTCGGTCACGTTTGCGAAAGCGTAATTGATGTGGGTGAGTTTGTCCGCTGGGATGCTGGAGACGAAATAGCCTCGTTGATCGGCAACCCATTGAGCGTAATATCCGACAACCCGCTTGCCCTCGGCTAGAGAAGGCGTTGATTTACAACCGCTCAGAATATTTGCCATCAACAATACCAATATGACACAACTTATTTTGCGCATACGTTATCCCTTCATGACGATCGTTTTGGTTTGATTCGACTTCAACAGATTTTTCCCAACTCATTGGCATCGAGTGTATCACAAGCATTCTGAAAAAACCTGACAGGTTTCCACAAAACCGCGATTGTTCGCAATCTGTGTCCACGCAATGACTTTAGACAGAAACGACGCGCATAAAACCTGTCAGGTTTCAAGAAGTTTCTGATACACCTTCAACAATTTCTTCTGCGACTCATGCCACGTGAATTTCGTGAGCGCGCGCTCCGAAGCGGAGTCGGCGAGGCGTTTGGATAATTCAAAATCGTCGAGCAAGGTCAGCGCTTGTTTTGCAAAATCATCGGGGTCGTTAGGGGAAAACAACAGCGCGTCCATATCTTCGCGGGCGAGTTCGCGGACGATGGGTAAATTCGATGCCAACAGCGGACGCCCGCCCGCCATGTATTCCAACACCTTGATCGGGCACGCGCCTTGCGTCACGTTGCGGTCATTGAATCCCAGCGGCGCGACGCAGATATCCGCTTCGGCGATCAACGCGGGGATTTCGTGATGCGGCACAGCGGGCTGAACAATCACGCTTCCTTCGACTCCCGTCTTGCGGATCTGCTTCGATAGAACTTTTCTCTGCCTCGACCTTCCCCGCCCCACGATCCGCAAACGCACGTCATGTTTTTCGAGAATCTTTGGCAAGGCTTTAATCATCACGTCGAGTCCCTGCCAATCGGCGAGGGTTCCGATGTACAGCAAGGTTGGGATTCGCCTCTCGCGGCTGGGCAACGGCGACGCGGAAAAGTCCGAAGGGCTAACTCCGTTTGGGATGACTGTGACCAGCCTCAATGGGAGTCCGAGCGAGGCGATGTAGTCGCGCGTCACGTTCGAGGGGCAGATGATCGCATCCGAAAGATGAAGAGTCGCGATCTCCTGCTCTTTGATCTTGGTGAGTAAATCCGAATCAATTCCAGGGTAGTGATATTTGAGTTCGATGGATGGAAGTCCGTTGACCTCGAAGAGGGTCTTGTAGCCGAAACGTTTTTTGTTTTGCGCGATGGTAAGCCCATCCCAGATGTTGCGATAGTGGACGACATCGTAATCGGGATGCAACACGAGGTGATTGAAAACCGCTTTCCCAAAATGTGTGGCGCGCGCCAGAAAATTTTGCGAGAGGTCTTGCGAAATGCGCGTAACTCGCGCGCCTTCGATCATGTCTTCGGTTGGGAGTACACCATCATTCGGCGTAACCAAATGGACATCAAATTGCCCATTGACCAGACCGCGAATGTTATGCAAAATATGTGTGGACGCGCCTTTCGGACTGGGCACGATGTCGAAGGCGGTGTAGAGGACGTTTGGCATGGCAAGATTATAAACGGAGAATTTCAAAGGAGCAGGCATGGAAGCATTTCTTTGCGGCGGCGCAATTCTGTTCGTTCTCGTCCTCATTATCTTCTTTTATTTATTGAACACCGCGCGCAAGCGCGTCATCGAAACGACTTCGCTCGGCAAAAAACAACTCCTCCCCGTCTACATCTCGCTCGCCGACAAACCCACCTCCATTATTCAGGGGATGAATAAACTTCGCTTCGACGTGAGCAAAACCGAAAAGGCGGGCGACAAATGGCGTTGGATTCCCATGTACATTTTTTTGGCAGGCGTTGGCTTGATGTTCGTTGACGTCATCCTGCTTTTGCTCGGATATTTTTCGTTCGTCTTCACGGGCGGCGGGATCGCGCTGTGGATCGCCGCGATCGTGATGGCGCGCGGCTTGCGGAAGAGCGACTCGTACGACTTTTCCAAACGTTACAACGGGACGCGCGACATCTTATACACGCTTCGAGACGACCTCAAACCTGACTCGACCTATTTGGGCCATCTCGACCTTACAGGTTCCCTGCTCGCGACCAAGGTGGCTCGTTCCGCCAACGACGCGCAAGGTCGCACAACTGAATACTTCCGCGACGAATGGCTCGCGCTCAAAGCAAAACTGTACGACGGAAGCATCCTGCGCGTGTCTGGGATTCAAAAATCGAAGAAGCGTAAATCCTATTGGAAGCGCAGTCGCATCAGCGGCAAGATGAAAAGCAAGCCCGAAAAATTCAAAGGCACTGCGCATGACTGGAAAGTGCGCATTGTGCCGAACCCCGAAGTGTATAACATCGTCAGAACAAGTAACGAATTCAAACAAGGACTCAATATCGGCAAGTTCACGATCGGTCAATTAAACACGGAAGGCGGCATGATCAACTTCGTCGCTAACTCTCCGTTTGAAGAAGTGGAACATGAAAATGTTCTGCAAGTGCTTAAGTCTGCATATACCCTCCTGCAAAGAAAGGCGGCATAAATGAGTCGCAAAGTTATTCCGTTCGTGGTGGCGTTCGTTCTGGTCTGTCTCGTCATGGCGGTTGCCGCGTTATTTTCGTTCAGCGGCTTGGCGAAGGCGGAAAAATTTGGGGCGTCGCAAATTTGGTCGCAGAGTTACGACACTGCCGAAAGCATGAAGATCATCAACTTGATGGGCGACGACAACGACGAACTCTTCATCCAAAACGCGCAGAACGTCACGATCTTCGACGGCGGTGGGAATATTCTGTTCACCAAAGAATATCAATACCCGAAAACCACGCTCGGCGATGTGAGCGGCGACAACCGCGAAGACTTGGTCGTCTTTTATCTCGGAGATTTGGGTTATTCAGTAGATGTGATCAACAGCGGGCAAGTTTCGACTCTCGCGCAAAACCTGACGATCGGACTCCCCGCGCGCGTTGCGATTCTCCGCTTCCCCTCTGGACCT
>CAZYHJ010000166.1:0-3841 GCA_964646645.1 uncultured Saprospiraceae bacterium
ATGAGGCGGGCATACGGACCGATCCGCCCGTGTCTTCGCCGAGCGCGAACGGAGCCAGTCCCGCCGCGACTGCCGCGGCTGAGCCTCCGCTCGAACCGCCAGGGACGTGCTCGAAATTCCACGGGTTGCGTGTGGTGAAGAAGCCTGAGTTTTCGGTGGATGAACCCATCCCGAATTCGTCCATGTTGTTTTTGCCGAGAAGAACCGAACTTGCCGAATTTAATTTCTTAATGGCAGTCGCATCATAAAACGGTTTGTAATTTTCAAGGATTTTCGATGAGCAGGTTGTGTTGACCCCGCGCGTGGACAGGGAATCTTTTGCAGAGTACGGGATACCCGTGAGCCGAGTCAAGCCTTCACCTGACTTGATACGTGCGTCCGCTTTTTTGGCTTGCTCCAACGCCACATCCTCAGAAACCGTGACATACGATTTGACCTGCGGGTCGAGTCGCTGAATCCGTTCAAGATACGCGCGCGTCAACTCCTCCGAAGAAATCTTTCGGCTGGAAAGTAGTTCGTGTGTTTCTTGGATACTTAATTCGTGTAAATCCATAAATTACCTATTCACCTTAGACGGTTTTGCCGCAGAGCCACAGAGACACGGAGAAATCTTTGTTTTCTTTCTCTGTGACTCTGCGTCTCTGTGGCTAGAACAAGTAACACCATTACCAATTACTACTTACCAATCACTGCTCCACATGCACTCGCGGAATCAAAACATACTCATCCTTCGCTTGCGGCGCGTTGGCAAGAAACTCCTCCGTCCGCACCGATTCTTCGATTGCATCTTCCCGCATCACGCTCTGATTCGCAGACGACAAATATGCAGGTGGAACATCTTCCGTGTCCACCTCATTCAGAACACTGACATAATCCAGAATATCCTTGAATTGAGAAACGAACATCTTCGTCTCGTCTTCAGTTAAATCCAACCGAGCCAGAGATGCGATCTCTTGCACCAGTTTTTCATCAACCTGAATCTGCGCCTTTTCACTCATAACCAATCAATTCTCCAATTCTCTACTTCTCTGCCTTAACTGTCACGATAAATCCAAAACACTATCCAGCCCGCGGCGCAGGCCGACAAACGAACTCACTTTACGAATCGCCAGCAATGAGCCGTCCACATACGGCTGGGCGCTGCTACCCGAGTCGTGACGGATGGTCAACTTTTGGTCGGGCATACCGAAAATAACTTCGGCGGAGATCGTATACCCAGGCAAGCGGATTGAATGAACTTGCGATCCCGTCATCCGCGCGCCGCGTGTCTCTTTGACGCCCTGAGTGTCTTCCAACGAAACTGTCAATTCCGATTCTCGAATCTGAGACAAGCGATACGCCAATTCACGAACAGTTCCACTCGGCGAATCTTTTTTGGCATCACTTGCGTAATCAATAATTTCCCATTGCGGAATAAACTTCGCCGCAATTTCGGAAAACTTTTGGAGTAAGACAACGGTCAACGCAAAGTTGCCGACAGCCAGCACGCCGCGTTGATGTTTTTCCGCGCTGACGCGAATCTCTTCATAATCGGCATCGGTTAAACCAGATGTCCCTACGATCACATGCGCCCCATGCGTTAACGCGCTCAACACATTCGACTTTGCCACATCAGGTTTTGTGAATTCAAAAAACACGTCGCAGGCTTGAGTCGCGAGCGCTTCTTCCGCTGTCGCATACACGGAGCAAGTGAGGTTCGGCTCAGCGAGAACATCACCGAGAGTCTTGCCTGCATGTGTGCGTGATACCGCAGAGACAACGGTCATATCCTCCAGTGTTGAAATCGCGCGCGCAACAGCCGAACCAGCCCAACCTGTTCCACCAGCAAGACAAACACGGATCGTCATTCATTTCTCCAATTCTCTACTTCTCTAATCATCTACTCTCTGATCTCGATATGCAATTCCTTCAACTGCTTCGGCTCAACTTCCGACGGCGCATCAGCCATCACATCACGTCCAGCTTGATTCTTCGGGAACGCAATCACTTCACGGATGTTCGGCTCGTCCGCGAGCAACATCACCAAACGATCAATGCCAGGAGCCATGCCTCCATGCGGCGGCGCGCCATACTCGAACGCTTCGAGCATGTGACCAAACTTTGTCTGAATTTCCTCGTCGCTCAAGCCGAGCATCTGAAACATCTTCATTTGAATATCGCGGCGATGAATACGGATCGAACCCGACGCGGTCTCATAACCGTTGCACACCATGTCGTACGCATCCGAATACACTTCGCCAGGGTTGGTATCGAACTTCGGCAAGTCTTCCAGCTTCGGCATCGTGAACGGATGGTGTTCCGACTCCCATTTCTTGTCTTCTTCATTCCACGCAAAGAATGGGAAGTCCACCACCCACGCGAACGCCATCATGGATGTATCTGCAAGATCAAGTTTATCGCGGAAGATGACTCGCAACCCGCCCAACACTTTATTGACGACCGCGCGCGCGTCTGCCGCAAACAGGATGAGGTCGCCATCTTTCGCGCCTGTTTTGGATTTGACCTCTTCCACCTCTTCGGCTGTGACAAACTTCGCGGCGGTTCCCTTCGGACCTTCGGCCTGGATCGCCAACGTGGCGAGTCCCTTCGCCCCCAGCCCCTTCGCCGACTCGGTCAACGCGTCCACTTCTTTGCGTGACATGTCCGCCGATTTCGGCGCGACGATACACTTGACGACTCCTCCCGCGCTCAACGCGGACTGAAAGACTTTGAACTCACTCTTCGCAAAGATGTCGCTCACGTCAATCAATTCCATGCCGAAGCGCAGATCGGGCTTGTCCGTGCCGAAGCGTTCGAGAACTTCTTTATAGGAAAACTTGGGCCACGGTGATGAAAATAACTTCTTATGCGGCGCAACTTCAGGGAGCATCGCCGTGAACAGACTTTCGACAAGATTCAACACATCGTCGCGGTGGACGTAGGACATTTCAAGATCAAGTTGCGTGAACTCAGGCTGACGGTCACCGCGCAGGTCTTCGTCGCGGAAACAACGCGCGATCTGGAAGTATTTGTCCATGCCTGCGACCATCAGCAATTGTTTCAACTGTTGCGGCGACTGAGGTAAAGCGTAGAACTGTCCAGGGTAAATACGCGACGGCACGAGATAGTCGCGCGCGCCTTCGGGAGTCGCTTTGAACATGATCGGTGTTTCGATTTCGATAAACCCTTCTTTGTCGAGATAATCGCGCATGAACTTGATGACCTTGTGGCGTAACACGATATTCCGAGTCAATCGCTCGCGGCGCAAGTCAATATAACGATACTTGAGGCGCATGTTCTCGTCGGGTAGGTCGTTGTCGGTGTTGACCATGAACGGAGGCGTCTTCGACGGGTTGAGCACGGTCACGCTTTTGGCGATGACCTCGACTTCGCCCGTTTCCATTTTGGGATTCGCCATTCCCTCGGGTCGCTTTTGCACTACGCCCTCGATCTGCAACACCCACTCGTTACGCACGTTGGCAACCTGCTCCAACATTTCTTTTGGCAGGTCAGGGTTGATAGTGACTTGGATGATGCCCGCGCGGTCGCGCAGGTCGAAGAATGCTACCCCGCCATGGTCGCGGCGACGATTCACCCAGCCAGCCAACGTCACGGTTTGACCCGTGTGGCCCGCGCGTAATTCTCCACAAGTATGAGTTCTGTACATAGATTCTCCTTATGTCGTTGCGAGGGCGATGTTTTTTCGCCCGAAGCAATCTCCTGAATAGCGAGGAGATTGCTTCGTCGTCGCTCCGCTCCTCCTCGCAACGACAGATGTAGTGTAGATAAAATAAATCGCCCTTCGCGGATGCGTTGGGCGATTAGTTCGACTTTTTCAATCCGTCAACTAGCAAAGCTTCGC
>CAZYHJ010000167.1:0-3841 GCA_964646645.1 uncultured Saprospiraceae bacterium
CAAGGGAGGCGGTGACCCGCGTCGTGCTGGGTCCCGGCCTCGAGCTCCTGGTGTCGGGCGGCCGGAAGCTGCCGCCCCCCGGCGCGCTGGCCGACCTGGCCGCGTGGTGCCGAGAAAGCTTCCGAAAGGACGAGGAATGAGCCAGCAGATGCCCTGCCCCGTGGACGAGGCTCCCCGCCGCGGTCTCTATGCCGACGGCTCCGCCGTTCCCCTGCTCGGCGTGTCGGTGGAAGTCGAGCTGAAGGGCTTCGCCGCCCGCGTCACCCTCTCGCAGCGCTACCGCAACGACGGGGAGACGCCCCTCGAAGCCACCTACGTCTTTCCCCTCGACGAGGCCGCCGCCGTCTGCGGCTTCGAGGCCCTCGTCGACGGAAGGGTCATCGTCGGGAAGGTCATGGAGCGCGAGAAAGCGTTCGAGGTATACGACGAGGCGATCTCGGCCGGCCACGGCGCCTACCTTCTCGATGAGGAGCGGCCCGACGTCTTCACTGCGAGCATCGGAAACCTCCCGCCTGGCAAGGAGGTCGTCATCCGGCTCACCACGGTCTCCGAGCTCTGGACGGAAGGGGACGGCCTCCGCTTCACCCTCCCGACGACGGTGTCGCCCCGCTACGCCCCCGCCGAGGACCGCCGCGGGGTCGGCCGAACTCCCGAGGAGGCGCTGAACCCGCCCGTCGCTTTCCGCGTTCCCTACGGTCTGTCTCTCCTGGTCCTGCTCGACATGCCGTCCGCGATCCGCGGAGTCGAGTCGCCCTCGCACCCCGTCTCGATCGACCTCGACGGCTCCCGCGGAACGGTCACCCTCGGCACCGCGCAGACCGCCCTTGACCGCGACTTCGTTCTCATCGTCCGCCTGGCCGAGACCGAGAGGCCCGCCGTCCTCGTCGAGCGGGCGCCCGACGGCACCCACGTCGCGATGCTCACCTTCGCTCCCCGCTTCGGCGAGGGGGGAATCGCCGCGACCGACGCGGCCAAAGGCGAGATCGTCTTCGTCGTCGACCGCTCAGGTTCGATGAACGGAAGCTCCATCGAGGAAGCCCGCAACGCCATGCAGCTCTGCCTCCGGAGCCTTCCAGCAGGCATCCTCTTCAACATCGTCGGCTTCGGCTCGACCTTCCAGAAGCTCTTCCCGAAGAGCCGGCCCTACGATGAGAAGAGCCTCGCCGAGGCGAGCGCGCACGTGAAGAAGCTCGAGGCCGACCTGGGCGGGACCGAGATCCTCGGGGCCCTGGAGTCGATCCTGAAGCCAGCGGTAACGGAAGGGACGAGGCGCCAGCTCTTCATCCTCACTGACGGCCAGGTCTCGAACACCGAAGAGGTCCTCGCGCTCGTGCGCGAGCACGCGGCGACGAGCCGAGCCTTTACGTTCGGCATCGGCGCGGGGGCGAGCCACCACCTGGTGAAGGGGCTCGCGCGGGCCGGCGGCGGCGAGGCAGAGATGATTGCGCCCGGCGAGCGGATCGAGGCGAAGGTGATGCGGCAGCTCGGCCGGGCCCTGGCGCCCGCCCTCGAGGATCTCCGCGTCGACTGGGGCGAGGCGAAGGTCCGACAGGCGCCGTACCAGGTCCCGCCCGTCTTCGACGGCGAGAGGGTCGTCGTCTACGGCTTCCTCGAAGGGACGGCGTCGGGCGACGTCGTCCTGCGGGCGAAAGCTCCCACCGGGGAGCTCGCTTTCCCGGCCCGGATCGAGACGGCGGAGGCACCGGAGGGAACTCTCCTCGCCACGCTCGCAGCGCGGACCCTCATCCGCGATCTCGAGGAAGGGGCGAGCCCCCTTCACAGCCGGCGCGGCTCGTTGCAGGGACGGAACACGAAGGACAAGGTGAAGGAGGAGATCGTCCGCCTCGGCGTGACGTACGGCCTCGTCTCCCGCGAGACCTCCTACGTGGCCGTGGAGGAGCGCGAGAACCCCGAAACCGGCGAGATGACGCTCAAGAAGGTCCCGATCGCGCTGACGCGGGGCTGGGGTGGGCTGGAGACGAGCACGGGTGTGATGGCCTGCATGGCCGCTCCTCCATCGCCCGACGTGATGATGTCGTGCGATTCCAGCGTAAACCTCATCTCTCCCCGCTCCCGCGACGCCGCATCGAGAGATCTGTTCGATGTTCCGACTTTCCTGAGGCGCAGCATCGACGAGGACCCCGACGTGGAGCACGGCCTGGCCCTCGACGAAGGAGATGCTGTGGTCCGCGAAGTCGCCCGGGCTTCGGCCCTCCCTTCCAGAAGGGACTCTCGTAAGAGGGCGAGGCCATCGGCACCCGTCGCAGGGTCTTCGACCCGCGCCCTCGACCGGCTCGTCGCTCTCCAGAAGGCCGACGGCTCGTGGGATCTCGACGAGGAGCTGGCCACGGTGCTAGGCATCCCGCTCGCGACGGTCGAGAAGGCCCTCGCCGGTATTCCTGGCGACCCCGCTCTCTTCCGAAGGGCCGGCGCCACGGCCCTCGCCCTCTTCTGGCTCGAGCGGAGCGCCGCCGATGCGAAGGATGAGTGGAGGCTCCTCGCGCGCAAGGCACGCGCCTGGCTCGACGCTTCCGGCGTTCGGGCACCAGGCGGAGGCCGCTGGAAAGTGTTCGCCACCGCCATCCTCGGGGGCTGACCCGGGGCCTGACGTGCGGCCCCAGCGCGCGTGCCGGGGGTGATCTCTCGGCGGCTCACGATCCTGTCCTGGTGTCGCCTTACAACCCCCCCGACGAGATCACCACGGTCGCATGGGACCTGGTGGTCTCCATCGGGGGAAGTGCGGTTCCTCTCCGGCCTTCAGCGCGGCCAGAAAACGCGGTATGGGGTCCGCCCAGCCGATGTACCGGCGGGCCCAGGCCAGGTACTCACGCGTGAGGTCGCCCTCTTCCGAAAGCGTACCGGCCTGGGCCTCGAGAGCGGAGAGGAACCCGATGCGACGTTCGTGTTCCATCCAGGCGGCGATCGCTTCCTCGAACCAGGAGCGCTTCCGCTCGAATTCCCGTCGCCGCTCCTCTTCCTCGCGCCGCCGCCGGTCTTCTTCCTCCCGCTCGAGGCGCCGAGGGCGATGGATCTCCAGGGCGAGCCGGACCATCGTGATTACGACGTCGTTCAACTGGGATTCGAGGGGGGCCCCGTCCCTGTCCTTGAAGACGGCGTCGACCCCGTAGGAGGAGAGCGTCAGCCGGAGCACTCCGGAGGCCTCGTAGTCCGGACGCGGGGTGTTCCAGGGTTCTCTCGCGCCGGCCTTGCCAGGATTCGCCGCGATCGGGGGAGGCGCTTGGCGTCGGAAATGTTCCTTGAGGCTAAGGCTGACCTCCTCGCCGAGAAGTTGAACCGTAGTCTGGTGGGACCACTCGGTCCGAGTGGTGATCCCGAAGCCGCGCTTCTCGAGAGCCACGACGAGCGCCTGGAGAATGAGGCAGGCACGCTGAACCGACCCAGCCCCGACGGAGACGTCGAGCCCCTCTCGGCGGGAGATCCGCGCGCCGCGCGGATCTCCGAACTTCCCCGCCAATGACTCCCTCGTCTTCTGGAGCAGGACGTGGTAGCGGTGGACTTGGGCGGGTACCGCGATGTGGTTCTCTGGGCGGCGTTCTCGCTCGATCCACTCCAGGACCTCGGGGGGAGTCACCGGTTCGGTCACGGGTGTGGGGACCTGGTCCGGGAGCAGGAAGCGGATCGTCTCGGCACTTCCCGCCGGGGGATTCGGCAGCTTCGGCTTCTTCACCGTCTGCCCCGCGGCGCGTTTCGCCCAGTAACCCCGACCTGGGCAGGGGATCCCGTGGCGCCGACAGAGCTTGGCCAGGCCGACGTTGGACATCGCGAAGTCCAGCGCCAGCGAGAGCATCGGGGTGGCCCAGACGAGGTCGTAGAGCTCCTG
>CAZYHJ010000168.1:0-3812 GCA_964646645.1 uncultured Saprospiraceae bacterium
CAGGCTTCGCGCAGCGGCGCCAGCAGCGCCGGATAGGTCGAGAAGCCGGTCATGCCGAGCACCTCCGCCGCGCAGAGCAGGGCGACGATGCGCAGGCCGGAATCGCTGTTGGGAGCGCTCATGGAACGAAAAGTATAATGCCTGGGCTCCCATGACCTCCCCGCCATCCTCTCCGGTCGGCAGGCACGCCGCCTGGCCCCTCGCGTCCAGCATCATCGTCTCGCTGGCGGTCGCCGCCACGATCGGCCTGGCCAACGTCGTCCTCGTGCTCGACGTCGCCGGCGGCGACATCGGCGGGCGCCTGCTGGCCGTGCTGCCGATCTATTTCATCGCCGCCTTCGCCGCGGCGCAGCTGGCGTTCTGGCTGCTGCGGGCGAGCGTGGGGCGGCTGCTGGGCCTCGGCACGAACGCGCACGCCGTGGTGGCGGGACTGACTTTCCTGGCGGCCGCCCTGATGCATTACGCCGAGAGCAGCGGCGTGCAGCGCGTCCTGCGGGAACAGGCCGATTCGCCGGCGGCGCACGGCGGCAGCTGCCCGCCGGGCGTGGCCTGTACGGCGCTGCGGCCGGCGGGTGAACTGAAGGAGGCCGATGCCGTCGCGCGCCGCGCCGTCGCCGAGCGCGGCCGGCTCACCGCGGAAGGCTTCGCGCTGCTCCTGCGCGATCCCGATCCGGGCGTGCGCGCCGCGCTGGCGCGCCGCGCCGACCTGCCGCAGGAACTGCTGGAAAGAATGGCCGGAGACCGGCACCCGGCCGTGCGCGAAGCGGCGGCGGAATCGTTGCGGCAGAGCGACGACGCGCTCAGCCGCCTTGCCTTCGACCGCGAGGAACGCGTACGCCTGGCCGTGGCGCGCAACCGCAATGCGCCGCCCACCGCGCTGGACGTGCTGGCCTCGGGCAGTTCGGCGGAGATCCGCCTGCTCGTCGCCGGCCATCCCCGCGCCAGCGAGCCGGTGCTGCAGCGGCTGCTCGACGAAAGCGGCGATCGCGCCGAGCGGATCGCGCAAGAGCGGTTGCGCGGCGGCTAGCGGCGCGGAATCGTGAACCGGAACAGCGCGCCCTGATTGACCTTGCCCTCCGCGCTGACCTCGCCGCCGTGGCGCTGCACGATGCGGGCGACGGTCGCCAGGCCGATGCCGGTGCCCTCGAACTCGCGCGGATTGTGCAGGCGCTGGAAAGGCTGGAACAGCTTGTCCGCATAGGCCATGTCGAAGCCGGCGCCGTTATCGCACACCTGGAAGTGGCGTTTCCCGTCCGCATCGAGCGATGCGCGGAATTCGATGCGGGCCGCTTTCGTCCTGGCGGTGTACTTCCAGGCGTTTTCGAGCAGGTTCTGCAGCAGCAGGCGAAGCAGTTGCCGGTCGCCCACCACCTTGAGGCCCTCCTCGATCACGCAGTCGACCTGGCGCGAAGCGTCCTGGGCGGCCAGATCCTCCAGGACTTCCCGGGCGCAGAGCGAGAGGTCGACCTCCGTGGCATCCATTTCCTTGCGTGAGGCGCGCCCCAGCTCCATGAGGTCCTCGATCAGCCAGAACATGCGCTGGACGGACGAGCGGATCCGGCCGAAATAGCTTTCGGCCTCGCTGTCCAGCTTGCCCGCCAATTGTTCCGCCAGCAGATGGGTGAAGCCGTCGATCGCGCGCAGCGGGGCGCGCAGGTCGTGGGAGACCGAATAGCTGTAAGCCTCCAGTTCCCGGTTCAGCATGGCCAGTTCCCCGGTGCGCTCCCGCACCTTCTCCTCCAGCTGGTCGTGCGCATTGCGGAGGGCCTCCTCGCCCCGTTTCCGTTCCGTGATGTCGGTGAGGATCGCATAGCAGCCGGCGACCTCGCCGGATTCGGTCAGGTGGGGAACGGCGCGGACTTCGAGGTGCTGGAGCGATCCGTCCCTCCCGGGCTGCGGCCTTTCGAAAACGACCTGCTCGCCGGCGTAGGCGCGTTGCCAGTAGGGAAGGGCGATCCGGAAGGATTCCGCGCCGATCACGTCCTCGATGGATTTGCCGATCACCGAGCCATCGCCGAAACCGAAGAAATCCGCGTAGCGCCGGTTGGCGAACAGGCACCGCATCCGCCTGTCGAAATAAGCGACCATCACGGGGGCGTTGTCCACGATCAGCCGCAGCATCTCGTCGCGCTTGCGCACCGCGCGGCGGGACTGGTTGCGTTCCAGCGCCGCGCCGATCACGGTGGCAGCGGTTTTCAGCGCGCCGAGCTCGGCGTCCGCCCAATCGCGTTCTTCCTTGCGCTGCGACACGGCGATGATGCCGACGAGCTTCCCCGTGCTGAATATCGGCAGGGCTGCGAAGGCGCGCACGTTCTCCGACAGCAATGCCTGCAGGCCCGCAGGAAGCTCCTCGGTGCGCGCCACGATCGGATTGCCGGCTTCGAGCAGCGCGTAGAGATGCTCGAAATCCGAGCCGGGGTAGGCGAATCCGTTGGCGGCAAAATCGAAAACCGATTCGGCGCCGGCGGAGGTCCACGAGTAGCGCGGCACCAGCCGATTGCCCTGCTCGGCGTCGTCGACGAACTCGAACACGGTGGCGCCGCCGGCTTCGGCCGCCTTGCCGAGGCGCTCCAGAACATCCGTGAGGACGGATTCGACCGGTTCGCTGCCGAGGAACCGTTCGGCGGAGTAGCTCACGGCCTGGAGAATCGCGTCGCGGCGCTGCAGGGCCGCCCACATGGGCGCCTGCGGCGAGTTGACATCGACTCCACCCCTCTCCGACATGAATCTCCCCCTGATACATGGTCCCACGCCGTCCGAGACCCTGACGACCGATGAACGGAATGACGAGAACAGGCGGGGGCGAGGCCATTTCGGCCCTCCTTCTCCGGGAGGGCCTGATTTGTCATTTTGCTGGCTGAAACAACAATTTACCAGCAACACCCCGATCCGATCAAAAAATGGTGCGGGAAACCCGATCGGGAAAGCGGCCGGGCCCGCCTCGCCTGCCCCGCGATGGCCAGGGGCATCGGCCCGGAAGCCGCGTCCCGCCTGCCTCTCCGGCCGATGCGGCGGCCCGGAACGAGGCAAACCGCGGCAATTCCCGGCGGCAAGCCGTAGATCGCACTTGCGTCGGGACGGCCGGCGGCGCAAACTGTTTGATTGTCAAACGGAAAGACAGCGCAGGGATACACCGATGAACGCATTGATTCTGGATTTTCTGAAAACCAACGGCGAGGGGCTGGACGCCGATATCGCCAGGGCGCTGCATCTGCCGGTGTCGCAGGTGAAGGCCCAGGTATCGCAACTCTCGACCGCGGGCGAGGTGATCTGCTGCCAGGTGACGCGATACGTCGGGGGAAAGAAGATCGAAGGCATCTGTTGCCGGCTGTCGGGCAACCTGCCGACGCCTGCGCGCGGGCCGAAACCCGGCGCGAAGCGGGAAGCCGTCCCCGGGAAGCATTCCGGCGCGAGGCAGTAACCGGCGGGCCGCCGGCTTGATGGGGCGGACAGCGGCGGGTCAAGGTCATGCAGCGTGCAGCTGCAAAAAGAAAATCCCGGCTTATGCCGGGATTTTCGCTTGTGCGGGGAGCTTTATCGCGCCGTATAGCCGCCGTCGATCACCAGCTCGCTGCCAGTGACGAACTTGGCCTCTTCGGAGGCGAGGTAGAGGATGCCGAGGGCGACGTCGTCCGGTTCGCCCAGGGTGCCGAGCGGGTGCAGCTTGGCCATGGCGCTGTGTACCGCCTCGGGCGCGACGCCGGGCACCTGGGCGCCGTTTTCCAGCATGGGCGTCCAGATGAAGCCCGGGTGTACCGAATTGACGCGGATGCGGTCCTCGGCGAAGGCCAGCGCGTCGGTCTTGCTCATGA
>CAZYHJ010000169.1:0-3760 GCA_964646645.1 uncultured Saprospiraceae bacterium
TGCGCCCCTGGTAATGGCGGCCCTGGGCGATGATCCCGGCCTGCTGCCCGGTGAGGCCAACCGCCTCCTGCCCGAGCGTCTTCAGCGCCATCGCCACCAGCGCCACCGAGACCTGCTCGCCCGTGGAGAGCAGCATGTCGAGTTCGCGCGGGTCCGGGTCCGGGGCGACCTGCAGGGCGAGGTCAATCAGGTCGTCGGTCGAATTCCCCATCGCCGAGACCACGACGATGACCTGGTCCCCCTGGTTGATGCGTTTCAAGACGCGGCCCGCCACGTGGCGGATCCGGTCGGCGTCGGCGACGGACGTGCCGCCGTATTTCTGGACTACGAGCATGACCAAATCGTACAGCGGCGAGGGGTAACAGACGCGCACCTGGCGATGCGCCGCGGCCCGCCGGATTGTGAGAAGTCCGCAACGTTCGCGCCCGTGCTGTTTGTCCGGGCGAACCGGGCCAGGCCCTACGGTGGGTGCAGACCAAATGGAGGTGACGCATGGCCACAGCGACCATGACCCCGGCCAAAGTGGAACGGCCACTCGAAAACCTGAAACCCGCGAAGAAGCGCGACATCGTCGCGGACTTGAATGCCGCGTTGGCGTCCCACATCGATCTCGCCATCGCCGCGAAGCAGGCGCACTGGAACGTTCGCGGCCCGAACTTCCACGGGCTCCATGAACTCTTCGACCAGGTCGCGGAGGCTGCCCGCGCCTACGCCGATGATCTTGCGGAACGCGCTGTCGCCCTCGGCGGCATCGCCCAAGGCACCGTCGAGGACGTCTCCCGCGCTTCTGCCCTGCCCAAGATGCCGAACAGCGAACAGCGCTGGGAGCCGCTCGTGAAGGCCGTCCATGCCCGCCTCGTCGCCGCCTCGGCACAGGCCAGGGAGTCCTCGGAGGGCCTCGACGACGACATGGCCACCCAGGACGTCTACGTCGAAGTCATGCGCGGCCTCGACAAATGGGCGTGGATGCTCGAAGCCCACCTCGGCTAACGCTCCTCTCCTCCAGGGCCGAATCAGGCGGGCCGGCAACGGCCTGCCTCTTTCGCGCCCCTGCCCGGTGCCCCGGCCCGCACCAGTGCTAAGATTCCCTGGCTCCCGTTGGAGCAGCGCGTGGAGGGCTTCCTGGTGAACCGGTCACACGTCAGTGCGCGCGCCCGCCGGCCGGCTCCCCCGACGCGCGATACGGCGACCACCGCCCCACGCTCCCCCGCGGCGCAGCCGCAGGCTCCCGTCCAGTTCGTCACCGGCCTCGAACAACTCCAGCGGACCATCGGCAACCGCGGCGCCGCTCGCGTCCTCGGCCTGCCGCCCGTCCAGCGGAAGCTCGCCTACGAGAGCGACTGGGTCGCCTGGATGGGCACCACCTGGGCGACCGGTGCGAAGGAAATCTGGACGAAGCTCCAGCCCGCCTTCGATGACCGCTTCATGCCCGCCCTCAACGAGCTCCAGGGCCTCCTCGATTCCGCCTGGATGTCGGACGAGCATCGCGCCCGCATCAACGAACTGAAGGACACCTGGGGCAAGTACGACACCCAGAAGATCCCGCTCGCCACGGGACAAACGCTCAACGGCAAAATCGAAGCGCTCATTACCGAGGCGGGAACCCTCAAGCGCGCGGTGATTTCCGGGATCGCCGCCCGGGCAACCGCCATCGAGACGTCGATGACCGACGTGACCGCCCCCTTCCTGGCGAAGTACACCAACTGGCCCCAGATGGACATCAAGGATCTGAAGGGCGCGAACGACAAGAGGAAGACACTCCTGGCTGAGTTCGCCAAGGCGAAGTCCGGGAGCATCGTCAACGTCGACGCTATGACGAAACTCGAGTCCCGTGCCCAAGAGGTCATCTCGGTGTTCACCGGCGCCGAATCGGATGCCGCGAAGAAGGCGGCCAAGCTCACGGAAGACAAGCAGGCGAAAGAGGCCGCGGCCGCCCTCGAAGCGAACAAGCCCAAGCCCAAGGCCGAGATGCCAAAGGACCCCCTCGTCGACCGCCTCCGCAATCCCTCGCTCGTCGGTGGCCTCCGCGCTTTCGGCCACGCCGACGACGTCATCCTGAAGCTGCTGGACCTCGGCATCACCGCCGGCCGGCTCCAGGAGGTCCTCCGCCATGCGATACCCGAGAAGATCGAACCGCTGCTGAAGCTGGCGTCTGATGACGCCTCCCTGGTGAAGCTGCTCAAGGCCATCGGAGGGTCGGGCCACGAAGACGAACTGATCGCGCTCCTCACGGCGGCGCCGAAGCAGGATGCCGCGCTGGAGGCGCTCCTTACGAAGGTCAGCGCTGGCTCGCTCGCCCCCGTGAAGGAGATCCTCGAACTCTTCCCCGCGGACAAGGATCGCGCCGCCAACGCCGCAAAGGTGTTCGGAGCGACCACCCGGGGCGAAGAGGCAAACCTGCTGACCGTCCTCCGTCGTGTTGGCCAGGCCCAGTCCGTGCAGGTCGCCGAAGCGCTCGCCCACACCACGCCCTCGAAGCTCGATTTCATGACCGACCCCACCAGGGCGGCGCACGCCTTCGCCTTCGTCCACACCGAACTCGTCGCGGGGCACAAGATCTGGGGTGGCGAAACCGCCGCCGAGCCGGCCTACGAACTGGCGAATGGGACCGCCGTCACGCTCGCCCACGTCCGCGCCAACGCGACGAACTACCAGGCCCACGGCTACCCGGCGCCGAACACCGGCCGCTTCTCTTCCGACCGCTTCAACAACCGCGGCGGCGACGACATGAAGCTGCCGACCAACACCACCTACACCGAGTACGACATCCGCGAGTTCACCGCACCCGCCGACCGCGGTCTCAAGCGCGTGGTCATCGGCGCCAACGGGAGCAAGTACTACACCCCCGACCACTACGTCACCTTCACGAAATTCTAGGAGCACCAATGGCAGCAATCACCGACCTGCTGCGCCCCGAGTCGCCCCGGTTCCTCACCGTCGACTGCGACGATGCCGCCTTCGGCCGCCTCTACCTGCGTCTCCTCGAGGAGCATCCGTCAGCGACCGTCCGCCTCATCCGCGGCAAACGCTCGCGCAAGGCCGGCGATTTCCTTGCCGAAACCGCCGCCGCCCTCCAGTTCCCGCTCTACTTTGGCGGCGGCTGGAATGGCTTCGAAGAGTGCATTCGCCAGTACTGGATACCCACCAGCGCGATTGTCGGCCTCGTCGCCGGGGCGGAGTCGCTCTTCGCCGACGACACCGAGTCAGCCTGGGAGGCGTTCACAGGAATCGTGAACGACACGCGCGATGCCCCCGGGCCTTCCGTCCGCTTCCTCTTCCAGGCAGGCGGCCAGGCTGCCCGCCTGCTCCGCTCCCACATCGAGTCTCACGGCGGTTCGGTCGCTAACATCGCCCTTCCCTGATTCCCGCCCGCGCGTACGATGGCGGGACATGTCCTCCCCGGATTCGAATGGCGCCACCCTGCGCTCGCTGGGGCTGTCCGTCTACGTGCCGACGTTCCTCTTCGCCGTCGGCCAGGGCGCGGTCATCCCCATCGTCGCCCTCGCCGCGCGCGATGAGGGCGCTTCTGTCGCCCTCGCCGGGTTCATCGTCGCCCTCCGCGGCATCGGCGTCCTCGCCTTCGATATCCCCGCCGGCTGGCTCATTTCCAGGTTCGGCGAACAGCGCGCCATGGTCGGCGCCACCGGCATCGTCATCCTCTCCCTCTTGGGCTCGGCGTTCGCACCCGGCGTCTGGGCGTTCGCCGCGTTCACCTTCCTCATGGGCTGCGGCTGGTCCATCTGGCTGCTCGCCCGCCTCA
>CAZYHJ010000170.1:0-3753 GCA_964646645.1 uncultured Saprospiraceae bacterium
CAGCACCGGACGGCACTTGACGCCACACGTCCTCGAAGTCCTTGACGTAGGCGGTTGTGGCTCGGGTGAAGGTTGGAGAGCCTGTGCCGCGAGACAGCACCAAGGTAGTGAGCAGCGGAGCGTAGAATGTGGATGTCGCCAATGGGTCAGCATCATAAATCCCGCCCATAATCCTGCCAGCGGCAGCTAACCGGCTTACATTTTCAGTAACCCCGATTGCATTTAGGTCGGCAACCTTGCCCTTCATCCAGCCAGCAGCCCCAAGTCTGCTAACGGACGTGCTAGGCGACTCAATCGCGTCCTGTAAAGCACCCTGTTCAGCTATAACGTCTGGCATTTGTATTCCTTATGAGAGCATTAACAACAATTCTTCATCGTCGCGCTTTCTCATGAAATCCTCGATTGAATCATTCCAACTCTTATAATAGATTTCACTTCTGTTGTCAATTTGCGCCTTTATGAGTTGCAAATACTTTGTATCTGCATCAACAATGACAACATCTGGCAATACTTTCTTTGGTAGTTCCTTTCCGTTCCTTTTCGCCTTCTGTGCAATACGCCTGTTTTCGGCCTTGATAATCTTGTTCTGCGTGGCTATCAAGTCAGCCAATTTGTCGTATTGGACATTGAATTCAACGCCATCAACCTTTGCCGTAATATCTCGATTATCGGCGTCCTGCTTCACTCTATCCCCTGAACCCTTCCGTTCTTGTCGAACACAACCTTCTTCGGTTTGCTCATCGCAGCAATCTTTTCTGCATGCCTTGATTGGTCAATCATGGAATTACGCTCATCATTAAGCATCTGGTATCGCATTTCCTGCGCCTGCATTTCAGCTTGCATATTTGCAATCTTCAGGTCAGTTTCAGCCTTCAAAGATGCCTTGAATTTCTCCAATTCTGCTTCCATCAGCATCTTGTCGCGCTCAAGCTTAAGCTCCGCTTCCATCCTGATCTGTTCCTGCATCAGTTTCGCTTGCGATTCCTGCTTGGAAAGCGCAATCTGCGATTCCGTCTTTTGAATCTCTGCCGATGTCTGCATTTGCTGTTCGGCCTGCTTCATCTGCGATTCTGCGGCAAATTTCTGCTGGTCGGCATGAATCTTCATCTTCTCGACTTCAATTGCAGGGTCAGTCCTCGGCGGCTTCGGCGGCGCAGTCTTGGGGTCAGTCCAGAACATTTCCGGATGCTTGAACCCTGCATGTTTCGTCAGACTTACAAGCGCGTTGTAGAGGTTTGATTCATTGACTACGCTCAGTCCGGCAGACATCGCTTCTTTTTGCGCGGCGAGGATGGTAGTCAGATGGGCGAGTTGCGAGTCCCTGTTGCCCGTTCCAAGGCCGACGTTAATGGTCATGTCCTTGCGGTTAGACCATGCACGCGGGTCAATCTCAACCCACTTGTTCCGCAGTCTGATAATGTCCGGCTTGGTGTAATACTTCCGCACCATGCGATGCACCATCAGGAACAGTTGCTTGACGCCCGTTTCAGCGAACAACCTTGCGACAAGTTCCAGCCGCATTGCTGCGGCGTTCATGATTGCCGTTATCCCCGTCGCCGTGTTTGACGTTAAGGTGAATCTGTTGCCGCAGCAATACAATTCATCTTCTGCTTCTACTGTCAGACAGCGCATCGGTTCTACTGGGATTTCAGCGATTTCAATAATCGCTTGCTTTTCCCAGTAAGAATCATTGACAGACCACCGATTGACTTTATGCGGTAGAGACACCGGACAGTATGGTGTCTTGAATGTTACATGGGCATGAGGCCGCGTGTTTCCTCCGTCGCCAAATCCAGATTTGGGCTTACGCCAGTTAATGTTTGGCTTACCACCAAGGCTTTCTACAAGCCTTGAAAAAGACTCAACAAGCGATGGTTCAGAGTTGCAGAAAATTGAATTCCCGTTCTTATCGATACAGCCATCTGTATCCATAAGCCCACGCAACAAAGCAATACGCTGCTCGAAACTCCCCCTTAAATAGATTTCAGGGATATGTTTGGAATTGTCGCAGGTGTCCTCATAGCGAGAATCACGCAAACACCCAAGGTCTTTCAGCATCTTCCTGAATGGTGTATTTACGATGCTATATGTTTTTGCCTTTCCACTATTCTGCGTCGTGCATTCTTCTACTCCACCGCCGTAAAACTTAGCCGCCCAAGCAGAAACAGCACTAACAATTTCGCTATCCATTGTCGTGAATCTATTGGTATGCGAATGACCGTCACCAAGCCATACCCCGAATACATACGGATCAATAGGTAGTTCTTTTTCGATGAAATCTACCTCATCGACACGCGGTATCCAAACCCGATGGCCTGACTGGATTAGGTCATAGATTCTGTGAGTCGGCAATTTCTCCCATTCAGGCGAAATATTTTTGTAGTTCTTTTTGCTAACCTTTACCGACCACCTATGTTCCCCGCCTGCCTTAATTACGTCACCAGACTTGAAAGTAATCTTAAAGGCTCGTTCGGGCATTTGAACTGGATGCGCCGTCTTTACAACTGTTCCCTTGCCATCAGAACCAACAAGCACGTCTCCTTCAACAATCTCACCATTGAGTTTGTAACTACCGTCAATAAGCGGGATTGGCGTGTCAAGCGCCAGCATTTTATTTAGCGACTCGCTATCAAGCCCTTGGTTGTATGAAGTGATGCCTGTGCGTTTTTCCTTCATCGTATCCATGTACTCGACCATCGTGAAACTGACAGGCGGGAATGGAACGTGCTGCAAAGGCATGATGGAAGCAGATGGTTCGCCCTGAACACGGACGACACCGCCGGGGCGCGAGGTCAGCATGTCCTCAAGATTCACTCTGTCCGAAATAGCGTACCGGCCATTATTGGACAAGTACATGTTATCCAATTGGCCGCGAATCAGCGTTGATTTGACGAGTTGAATGTCCATCGTCAGGTCGGCATAGCTGCGCCCGATGTGGCGGTGCGGCATCAGCATCGGCGTGATTGAAACGAACGGGACGATCTCGCAGTCCTCTTTCAACAGGATGTAGTTGCTGGCAACAAGATAGCGCATGCGCTTCCCGTTTTGCAGCAGGTAGGTGTCCTTGACGAGGAATTCACCGGCGTTGTATGCGGTGCGGTCAAAGTCCTCGGAATACAGGTCACGCGCATTCGACTCGATTTCGTACAGGCTGTTGTCCGTTGCCAAGCCTTCAGGAACGTCAATCCCCATTTCCTTCAGGTCGGCTTCTCCCATCATCCTGCAATGCTGTACGAAACGCACTTGCTGCAAGTCAAGCCCACGCGCATCAACGGAAACCTTGATGTCCTCCGGCGCTACGTTGTCGATGCAGATTTTGCCTTTCTTCTCGCGCAGTTCGATCTTCACATAATGAAGCATCGGGATTTGCAGTACGGGCGCACCGGCCTGCATCATCTGCGCAGCATTGGCGTCCTGCATTGCGCTTTGCGCTGAAGGATCGGGATAGGATTGATGCTCAATGACCGTTACCTTGTCATCATTCACAAGCTGCATCAACTGCGAATCGGTAATCCCCTGATACGTCTCGGTAGATACTTCGTCCTGTTCTTCGTAATAGACCTTGACGTACCCGTTCTTTGAAATCAGCGCGTCCTTGAACCATGTGTAGAACATGGAAAAGCCGTCGTTCTGCTCCATGACGACGTGGTTGATATAGTCTGTTTCCTGCTCTGCGGCGTCCTCGTCCTCCATCCCTTTCGGGTCGAAGCGAACGACTTGATCGCCGGAAGTGAAAATCTTGAGTAACTGCGG
>CAZYHJ010000171.1:0-3598 GCA_964646645.1 uncultured Saprospiraceae bacterium
CCAACCCCTGGGCGAACCACCCCTTCCTCCAACCCTGACCCAAACCACGAATGCCGAGCCGCGCGCGTCAGCAAGCGGTCGGGATCCCGCCGACCACATCCTTCAACGCCCCACCTACGACCCATGCGCAACAACCGCACCAACCTGCCCGCACCCTCCCGGCACGATGCATCGCACCGCTTACTGACGTGCGCGGCTCGGGGCGTCAATCCAATCCCTAACCCTGCTGTTCCCCGCTCCCTGTTCCCTGCTCCCTGTTCACGATTGCCCAGCCCTGTTCGAACAGCTGGCGCGCGACCGGGGCGCCGGGGCAATGGTTCTCCACGCGCTTGCCATCGAAGTCGCCGTAGTAGCGGGTGAAGATGCTGGAGGCGTCGTCCATGCGGGCGAGGGCGTCGGAGGCGGCTTCGCGTTCGGCCCCGGAGGGCGACCAGGCGGCCTCGACCACCGGGGCGGTCCAGAGGACGGCATCGAGGAGGGCGGCGACGGAGTCGGTGCCGGCGCGGACCTCGGCGAGCTGGTCGGGGTCGAGGCCGCGGGGCGGGCCGAGCTCGCCGAGCAGGCCGTTGATGGCGAGCCGCCATGCTTCGACCCGCGGCGTGGCCGGTCCGGCGGCGGCATAGCGCTCGCGCACGGCGGCGGGGTCGAACAGCTCGGGGACGAGGTCGAGCGACTGGTAGAGGCGGGCGGCGAAGCCGGGGTCGAACTTGGAGACGAGGATGGCGTCGGGCGTCTCCCGAGCGATGCGGCGGCGGCCTTCGATGCCGCGCTCGCGGAGCCACGCCTCGAACCGCGCGTCGCGTTCGTTCGCCACGGGAGGAGCCTACACTGGGCGGGCGGATGGCACCCGGGGGCGGCCGCGCGGCGGTGTGTCGCCGGGGAGCGAATCGGTTAGACTCGCGCGCCATGAACGTCATCATCGCCGGCGGCGGCATCGGCGGCCTCACGCTCGCGCTCTGCCTGGACCATGCCGGCATCGAGTGCGAGGTGTACGAAGCGGCGCCGGAGTTCAAGCCGCTGGGCGTGGGCATCAACCTCCTGCCGCACTCGGTCCGCGTGCTGACGATCCTGGGGTTGCAGCACGAACTCGCGATCAGCGGCATCCCGACGGCCGAGCTCATCTACTACAGCAAGCACGGCCAGCGCATCTGGGCCGAACCGCGCGGCCAGTTCGCGGGCTACCGCTGGCCGCAGTACTCCATCCACCGCGGCGAACTGCAGATGCTGCTGCTGGACGAGGTGTACAAGCGCATCGGGCCGGAGCGGGTGTTCACCGGCGCCGCGCTGGCCTCGTTCGAACACCGGGAGGGCGGCGTCGAGGCGTGCTTCATCGACCGGCAGACCGGGAGTGCGAGCGCGACGGCCACCGGCGACGTGCTCGTCGGCGCGGACGGGATCCACTCTGCGACGCGCCACCTGTTCTACCCGGATGAGCCAACCCCGCGGTTCTCGGGGCGGCTGCTCTGGCGCGGCGTGACCGAGTCGGAGCCGTTCCTGACGGGGCGTTCGATGATCATGGCCGGGTCCGCGAACCAGAAGTTCGTTGCCTATCCGATCTCGGCGGAGGCAGCGGGCCGGGGGCGTTCGCTGGTGAACTGGGTGGCCGAACTGCCGATCGGCGGCGACGAAGAGCCGACGCGCGACTGGAACCGGGAGGTGGCGAAGGAGCGGTTCCTCCCCGCGTTCGCCGGGTGGCGGTTCGACTGGCTGGACGTGCCGGCGCTGATCTCCGGGGCGGAGCACATCTACGAGTTCCCGATGTCGGACCGGGACCCGGTGGAGCGGTGGTCGTTCGAGCGGGTGACGCTGCTGGGGGATGCGGCCCACCCGATGTACCCGATCGGCTCGAACGGGGCCTCGCAGGCGATCCTGGACGCGGCGGACCTGGCGGAGACGCTGAAGGCGCAGCCGGACGCCGTGGCGGCGCTGCGCGAGTACGAGTCGCACCGGCTGCCGGCGACCTCGCGGATCGTGCTGGCCAACCGGCAGCAGGGCCCGGATGCGGTGATGCAACTGGTGGAGGAGCGCGCGCCGGACGGCTTCGAGCGCCTCGACGACGTGATCTCGCAGGACGAGCTGGAGGAGGTGGCGAACCGCTACAAGCAGCTCGCGGGCTTCGACAAGGAATCACTCAACGCGAAGGAAGACACGTCCCTTGCCTGAACTCGAGTTCGCCTTCATCACCCATGTGGATGTCTCCAACATCATCGACTTCGGGGAGACGGTGCGCGGGCACCGGCGGGTCGTCCCCATCGTCGGCGGCACGTTCGAAGGACCGCGCGTGAAGGGCAAGGTGCTGCCGGGCGCCGACTGGCAGATCGTCCGGCCGGACGGCACGCTGGAGCTCGAAGCCCGGTACGCGCTCGAGACCGACGACGGCGCACTGATCTCGATGGTGAACCGGTGCATCCGGCGCGCATCGCCAGAGGTGATGGCGCGGCTGAACGCGGGGGAAGCGGTGGACCCGAGCGAGGTCTACTTCCGGACGACGCCGACGTTCGAGACGGCCCACCCGGACTACCAGTGGCTGATGAACTCGCTGTTCATCGGCTCGGGCGAGCGGCGCAAGGCACAGGTGGTGATCACGTTCTACGAAGTGCTGTGATCGACAAGGCGCGGGCGGCGCTCCCATGATCGGGTGGTGACAACACCGAGCCTCTTCGGCAACGACCCGGCGGAGATTCCGGCGCCGGGCACGCGTTTCGCCGAAGTGGCGGTGAACGCCGGCCAACCGGCGCGGAAGCCGTTCACCTATAGCGTGCCGGAGGAGCTGGCGGTCGCGGAGGGCCAGGCGGTGTTCGTGCCATTCGGCCCGCGCATCCTGCAAGGGATCGTCGTGGCGCTCACGGAGACCACGCCGTTGCAGGCGGTACGCCCGATCGCCGCCGTGGCGGAGCCGGCGCCGGTGCTCGACGCGGCGCACATCGCCCTCGCGCGCTGGATGAGCGAGGAGTACCTCGCGCCGCTGTGGGACTGCATCGCCTGCTGTCTCCCATCGGGATACGGCCAGAAGGCCGTGACGATGGTGTCGCCGGTCGACGTGCCGCCGCTCCTGCCGGTGTACCCGAAGGATCAGAAGGTCCTGCAGTACATCGCAGCGAACGGCCGCGTCTCGGTAGAAGCGCTGCGCGAGGCGGTTGGGCCGGTGTCGCTGACGCTGCTCGAACGCCTGCAACGCGACGGGCACCTGACGGTCGCCCAGGGGCTCGCCCGCCCGAGTGGACGGCCACGGTTCGAACGGCGCATCGCCCTGGAGGGAGCGCCCGAGGCCGCGCTCGCGCAGGCCGAGGCCCTTTCGGAGCGCAACGCCAAGTCGGTCGAAGCGCGGCTGCTGCGGCACCTGGCAACCCACCCGGACGTGACACTGACCGAGGTGCGGGAGCTCGGCGCGACGCCCGGGCACCTGCGCAAGCTCGAGGCCGGCGGGTTCCTCCGGGAATACGAGCACCAGGTAGAACGCGACCCCCTTGCCGACTATCAGTTCGATCACAAGGCGCCTCCGGTACTGAGCAACGAACAGGCGGCGGTGTTCGAAGCGATCTGGTCGAACCCCGGGACGACGCTGCTCCACGGGGTGACCGGATCCGGGAAGACCGAG
>CAZYHJ010000172.1:0-3581 GCA_964646645.1 uncultured Saprospiraceae bacterium
CCAGATGATGGACGACCTGTTCTTCGGGGCGCAGCCGGGGATTCCCCCGTACGAGGTGGCCCCGGGCGACCAGAACGAGGAGCGTACGGCCGCGATCGGCGAAGTCTTCCAGTGGGCGATGACCGCCGACAAGCTGGACATCCCGGCCGAATCGGAAACCCTGGTGGATTCCATCAGGGCGGCGCGCCCGAACCTGGAGGCGATGTCCAACCAGGAACTCTGGAAGTACTCCCGGAACCTCTACACCACCCACCTGCGCCGCTTCTTCAGCGAACACATCTTCATCACTTTCGTCAGCACGGTCCCGGTCGGGGCGCTCAGCCAGATCTGCGCCGCCATCGGACGGCCGGAGGATGCGATGCGCCTGATCTCCGGCGTGGGCGACGTGGAATCGGCGGCGCCCTCCATGGCGATGTGGAAGCTCGGCCGGATGGTGGCGGCGGACCCGGCACTGACGGCGGCGTTCGCCCAGGGCGTCACAGGCCTCCCGGCGCGGCTGGAAGCGCTCGGCCCGGCGAGCGCAGCCTTCCGCGAGCAGTTCCAGCGGTTCATCAAGGACTACGGTTCGCGCGGGCCCAACGAGTGGGAGATCCGCAGCAACACCTGGGAGACGCGCCCCGAACTGGCGCTTGCGGCAATCGACCGTATGCGCCTCGCACCGGCGGAGGCTTCGCCCGAACTGCGCAACAAGCACATGGCCGAAGAGCGCGAGCGCGTCTACGGCGAGATCTCGGCGATGCTGGCCGGCGACCCGGAGACGCTGGGCATGTTCCAGGCGGCAGCGCGCGCGGCGACGCTGTTCCAGGCCGGCCGCGAACGCACGAAGACGAACAACGTGAAGCTCATCCAGGAGGCGCGCATGGCGATGCACCTGATCGGCAAGCGGTTCGTCGACCAGGGGCTCTGCGATGAAGTCGCCGACTTCGGGCTCGTGAAAGACAACGAGATGGACGCCTGGCTCGCCGACCCGCTCAAGCTGCGGGGAGAGATCGCGCGGCGGCGCGACCTGATGGCCGTGTATGCGGGCATCCAGGAGCCCTTCGTGTTCTACGGCAAACAGCCCGACCCATCGACGTGGCCCGCTCGCGGCGCCACGGCGATCGAACCGGTGAAGGTGGGCGACGTCCTGGCTGGCTTCCCCGGGTGTCCGGGGCAGGTCACCGGTGTGGCACGCGTCATCCTGGACCCCATCGACCCGACGGCACTGGAGCCCGGCGACATCCTCGTCGCACCGATCACCGACCCGTCGTGGACGCCGCTATTCGTCTCCGCCGGCGGCGTCGTGGTCGATGTGGGCGCGGCGCAGAGCCACGCGATGATCGTCAGCCGGGAACTGGGCATCCCGTGCGTACCCTCGGTGACGAACGGGACGCGGCGCATCCCGAACGGCGCGACAGTGACGGTGAACGGCGACGCCGGCACCGTGACGATCGTTTCACTGCCCTGATGAGGGGATCGACGTCGCGGCTCTTCGGCTTCGCCGACCCGCTGCCGCCGGGGATGGACCCGTCCGTGCTGCTCGGCGGAAAGGCGGCGGGCCTGGCGGTGATGGCGCGCGACCTGGGGCTGCCGGTGCCGCCGGGGTGCGTCGCGACCACCGCGGTGTGCCGCGAGAACCTGGCAGACGGCTGGCCGGCCGGCCTGGACAGCGAGTTGCGGGAGCGGCTCGACTGGCTGGGGCGCCAAACCGGCCGCGTCTTCGGCGACCCGGTGAACCCGCTCCTCGTCTCGGTCCGCTCCGGGGCGCCCGTTTCGATGCCGGGGATGATGGACACCCTCCTGAACGTCGGCATGACCCCGGCGATCCGCGAACGGCTGGCCGAACAGAGCGGCGACGCCGAGTTCGCCGCGGACACCTGGCTCAGGTTCAACCGGATGTACGCCGAAATCGTGTTGAATGCCCCGCGCGACGAGATCGCCGGCATCGCCATCCACGACGGGACGGCCCAGGGCATCCTCGCGACCGCGGAACGCTTGCGGGCGGCGGCGCGCGCCTTCGGAGGCATCCCCGAGGACCCCTTCGAACAGCTGAAGGGAGCCATCTCGACGGTCTTCGCCTCGTGGGAGTGCGACCGCGCGCTCACCTTCCGCCAGCGGGAGAAGATCCCGGCGGGGCTCGGCACGGCGGCGACCGTCCAGGCGATGGTCTTCGGCAACCTGGACGACCGGTCGGGGACGGGCGTCGCGTTCACGCGAGACCCCTCGACGGGCGAACGGAAGCCGACGGGCGACTACCTCGCTCGCGCGCAGGGCGAGGATGTCGTCGCCGGGACGCACCGGGTGCACGGCCTCGACGCGCTCCGGGTGCAGTTGCCGGAGGTGGCGGCGGAACTGTTCGGCGTAATGGAGCGGCTGGAGCGCCACTACCGCGACATGTGCGATATCGAGTTCACGGTGAGCGCGGGAAAGCTGTATCTCCTGCAGACGCGCATCGGCCGCCGCAGCCCGCTGGCAGCGGTGCGGATCGCCGTCGACATGGCGGAAGACCCCGCCTTCCCGCTCACGACGGCGGAAGCGGCCGCCCGCGTAGGCGAAGAGACGATCGCCGAACTGGCGCGGCTCGGGAGCGTCCGGGCCGGGGCCGAGCCGATCGGGAGCGGACTCGCGGCTTCGCCGGGGGTCGGCGCGGGGATCCTTTGCTTCGACGCCTCGCGGGCGGCTGAACTTGGCGCCGAGGGGCACGCCGTTGTCCTGGCGCGCCCAGAGACGTCCCCATCCGATGTCCACGGGATGGCGGCGGCAGCGGCGCTGGTCACGACCCTGGGCGGCATCATGAGCCACGCGGCGGTGGTCGCACGGGGATGGGCGATCCCGGCCGTGTGCAGTCTTGAAGGCGCGACGTTTGAAGCCGGCGGACTGCGCGTCGGCGACCTCGTGATCGCGGAAGGCGAAACGGTCACCGTGGACGGTGGGAGCGGGCGGCTGTTCCTCGGCGACCAGCGGGAGGAGGGCGCGCAAGACCTGCCCGAACTGCTGAAACTGCGCGAGTGGGCCTCCGAAACGGCCGATGCGGCGCAGGGCCCGGACGGCAGGCCCGTTTCGGCCTTTGAGGTGCTGCGCGTGGTGCAGCTGAAGGGCCTGTGCACGGGCGAACGGGCCGCGGCGGTGCTTCATGCCAGCGAGCCGCACGTGGCCGAGATCCTCGCGGACCACGAACACCTGTTGAAAGCGACCCCGCGAGGCACAGCCCTCACCGCGGACGGGCGCGCCTGGGTGGAAGCCCAGCTGGCGGCGGAACGGGCGGCGATCGACTCGGCCGCACTCGAACCGGTGTTCGCGGAGTTCCTGCCGCTCAACAAGCGGTTCAAGGAGCTGGTGACGGGCGCGCAGCAGGGTGCCGTTTCGGGCCCCGACCACTCCGCGTGGCCCGCTCTCCGCGACGCGATGCGCGGGCTGCACGAGGCCTTCGCACCGCTCGTCGATGCCGCCGGGCTGGCCGCCCCCAGGCTGGCGAACTACCGCGGGCGCTTCGACAACGCTCTCGATGCGTTCGCGGGCGGCGACCATTCGATGCTGGCGTCACCGTTGAAGGACAGCTATCACACCGTCTGGTTCGAGTTCCACGAGGAGCTGATCGCACT
>CAZYHJ010000173.1:0-3539 GCA_964646645.1 uncultured Saprospiraceae bacterium
GGCCATCATCGACAGTTGTAATCGTCTGGGTCATCTCGCCGCTGGACCACTGATATACACCACCTGGAAAACTACCTGCATCAAAAAAAGCGACATCGCCCTCACAGAGGATCTGATCAGGTCCGATATCTACAACAAGGGCTGGAAGTTCATTGACCTGGATAAATGCGATTCCTACATTACTCATACCACCGGATTGGGTAGTAAACTGCACTTCGATCGTGCGCGGGCCGGCAGTGGGATTCAATGCGGTGTTGTAATACCTCACCAGGTGGAGGGCATCGATAAAGTCGGTCGACTTGGCTCCGCCTGCATTACTAAGGGTCAGGATATCTGTGCCCTGACCGTCCACATCGATACCCGGAATACTCCCGGTAATATCAATCACCTCATTCAATCCATCTGGTACAAACCCCGTCACTCGAATCGTCATCTCTGAGATCCAGTCATCATAAAACATCCGCACATCTTCATCAGCCACCGGAGCATGACGCATTGCACAAGACACCTGGGAAGAATTGTAATCGGCGCCTGTGGCGCCGGAGCTGTCGTTGCAGTCGAGATCGAGGGTATTGTCGCAATTTTGAGGAGGAATGTGCTCAAGAATGGTAGTAGTGTGTTTCACGCTCTCACCCACCTGACAAAGCGTTATAACTGCACCATCGAGCAAATTGATTGAAACAAGAATATCCGGGCCATTAGAATCAGATCCTATAACAATTATTGTATTGCAATTTAAGCTTGCTGTAGGATTATCAAATATATAGGGTGGCATACTATTTGGGACTACAAGTGTGCTATTCGATGGATTTAAAACATCAATATGCATTATGCCATCCCATGATGCGCCATAAAACTCGCCATCGCTAATCGATAAGCCCTCGATTGGTATGAATCCAGTTGAGCCTAAATTAACTACAACTCCGGAATTAATATTCCACATGTATAAATTCCCTGTACCGGTTTCGATGCAATATATAATACTATCCGAGATACAAACAATACCTTCCATTTGGGGATTTGATCCAAGAGGCCATTCAGCAACCTGAATTGTGTTTCCTGTAATTAAATCAAAATCAAGTAGAAAAGGGCCATCCATGGTATAAAAATTTCCATTAGGACAAAAAGAAATTCCATTTGCATATTCAGTTGTAAAACCCTGCGATTCCAATGAACATCCACATTGCGGATTTTCCAATTCAATCCTAGAATATTGCAAATCTCCAAATGCATAATAAGTTTGTAAGCAAACTTTCTCAGTGGGATGCATAAATAAATACAAGATCAGTACATGCCATATACTGATCTTGTACAACCTTAATTTAATAAATAAGGAAAAAAAGGGAGAATGGGATTTATATCTCTCTTCCTCATAAATATTTAATGGCCTTTCATTCACAGAGCGATATTTCACAAGTATTATTGGTTTCGATATACCTATATGCGCCGGGAGCAATTTGTAACCACATGGTATCAGGAGGGGTCATATCTGCTTGGCAAGTAATAATGATTCTTGCAGTTGTCGTCCCTGATAGATTTCGAACATAAAACGGTGAATTTTCTCCAACACAAAACGTTTGTCTTGGATTGTCTCCGTCTAGTGTTCTAAATAGTCCTCCACCGGAAAAGGAAGGACAATTGCCCGTTGCAGCCCCTGAACATGCTGACAGTCCATTTGAAGTGCCACAAAACTGAAGCATTGCATCAGGATATCCTGGCTGGCCCCATACAGCACAACAGCATTCCTCATCCCCCGGACATTCATCGCAGTCGCCACGTGTTGTAAGAGCCACATCATCATTTGGCATTAGAATTGAATTGTGTTGATCTGAACCCAGCTCACATGAGATATATATCAGTGAAAATCCCAGTGACAGCAAAAGAATCGGAAATATATTACTATTTTTCATTTTATTCTTTGTTGCGAGCACTGGCCTCAATTAGCTATCGAGGCAAAGAGGCTGGTGCTCTTTGTTAACTGAATTGATATATTAGATTGAGGCTCTATAGAATCCAAAGTAATTTGAGATCCTTTTCCTTGCTTTGACCGAGTCCGCCAAAGCAAACTGCCACTCATGGGTTGTTACAGGGAGGTTCCGCACAAATAGCCATTGGAGGAAACATAATTGAACTAATAGATATTGTGTTCTCAAGACGTTTGGTTTTAGCTGGGGAGAGAACTTGTTTTCAAATATAAAGTGAAAATTTGGTAAAAACAACGTAGGATGCTACTATCCTGAAACTTTAACAGTTGAGGTGCATGAGACTTAAGATGCAAGACTCGCAGATGTCAGAGGCACATGTAAGAGGGTAAGCGCGTAAGACAGTAAAAAGGTAAGAGAGCAAGAAGGTAAGAGGGTAAGACAGTAAGAAGGTGAGAAGGATTGAGGGTGAGGGGTATTTGCGTTTTTAAAAAAAACATGTTAAGCGTAGATTGTATCTACGCTTTCACGTCAGCAAATTTGCAATTTGCTTAAAATAATCTATCGAATTAAAGTAACATCACCATACCTCACTTCCCTTTCCCCGCTCACATACTCCACCACTACCCTATACGTAAACACCCCCGGATTCATCGCCTCGCCGTTCAACTTCCCATCCCACGAAACAGCAGGATCATTGGGTTGAAAATGATCGGCAGCAAAGACGAGATTACCCCAGCGATCAAAAATGCTGAAGGAAGCAATCTGGCGCACCCCTTCATCCGCACTGATCAACACCACGTCATTGACGCCGTCACCATTGGGGGAGAAAATATTCGGAATATAGAGTTTATGATCTGTGGTCACCTGCACCGTCACACTGTCGCTATCCGCACAGCCATCTGCCGATGTCACTGAGATCGAATACGCTGTGGTAATGACCGGTGCTACAATCTGCGTCAGACAATTTGCACAACCGATACTATCAATGCCTGTCCACATGATTGAAGCAAGTGAATCAAACGGCAGATTAATGATTGCTTCCAGCAAAGCTGAATCACCTATGGATATCGATTGATTGTCCCCAAGTTCAACATTGACCATGAGGGGCACATCGATGGAGATGATCTCCGTGGCACTGCAATCATTTGCATCAAAGGTTGTGATCTGGTATATGCCTTCCTCCAATCCGGAGAAGACAGGTGAAGCTTGAACCACCACCCCGTCAATCGAATAAGTGAAAGGCGCAACACCACCACTTGGTAATACCGTGATGCTACCCAACTGCTGATCAAAACAATCCGGTTCCGATAGCTCAAAACCAATCATGAATACATCAGGGGCAGTCAAGGTAACTGTTCCATCTGTCATGCAACCATTGCCATCTGTAATGGCCACATTGTAATCACCGGCACTAAGCCCTGTAATCGTCTGCGTTGTATCACTCGTTGACCAGAGATAGCTAAACGGACCAACCCCATTTACCTGTGCAATTGCACCGCCATCCGCATCACCTTCGCAACTGATACCGTATCCATTGTAATCAAACAAGGATTGCAGAGTCAGCTGAGGCAGTGGATACAAGGTGGTTGTTTCAATCACCAGGCTGTCGCACCC
>CAZYHJ010000174.1:0-3526 GCA_964646645.1 uncultured Saprospiraceae bacterium
CTATCTTTGCCGTCCTTATTGACCCATGGTGTAACGGTAGCACTCCGGATTTTGGTTCCGTCAGTCAAGGTTCGAATCCTTGTGGGTCAACTTAGGTTTGTTGAAAGTATTGATTTTTAAGGGATAACAGATTTGTAAAAAAATCAATGCTAAAAAGTGGTCACACCCCCTTGCATAACTGAAAATTAGTTGTATATTTTCACGCTGAATTGCACAGCCCCACCGGGAAAAGAGGCAAGGTTTTTGTGGTATTTTCACCTCTCCCCGGTATCCCCCTTGATTGAACTATTGAAGTTTGTTAAGATTTGTGGCGTTGGTCGTATTCATACCGGAAGCTTTTTGCTTTCAGTCTGAAAGGAGCAAAAGGTTGCGGTTTGCTCAATAGAACCGACCAATCACTAAATATCCGGCCCGAACGGTTGAAAATGTTTGGCGGATAGGACAGAAAGGTCTATTTTTGAATACATTATAAAGGGGTTGACCCTGATAAACTAAGATTAATTGCGGATGACTATGAAACAACTATTCCTTGCTGCCCTTTGCGCCGCTCCGGCGTTTGGTTTCGGGCAGACACTCCTCTACAATGACGGAGCGATGATCAAAGTCCAGCCCGGCGCCACCCTCTATGTGGAAGGCGGAATCCAAAATACCGCCAGCGGCACCATCGACAACGATGGCACCATTGAGGTACGCGGCAACTTCCTCAACCAGGGAACATATGACAACGCCCAGCCCAACACCCTGAAGTTTAGTGGCAACATTAACTCAGACGTGACTCCGGGTACGGCGCAGTTTTATAATGTCATCGTGCAGAAGGACGCCACCTACAATGTCAATTTGTTAGGTCATATGACCATAACCAATAACCTGGATTTCAACTCCCCAGGAGCCAGTAAGATTAACCTTGGCAACTTCGACCTCAATATGGGTGCAGCAGCTACCATTGGTGGCTACAACTCCAATGAGTATGTAGTCACAGGAGGTACAGGTAAAATGAAAAAGACCTTCGATGCTCCCGGTAGTTTCGTCTATCCGGTAGGAAATGACGGATCAACCTATAATCCAGCGACCCTCAATGTAACTGCCGGACCTAGCGATACCTACAGCGTTCGCTGTCTCGCTGCTCCAACTGATGGTAATGGACTCACCGGTACTGCGCTGACTTCAGATGTTGTCAATGCTGTATGGGATATTCAAGAGACGACTGGTGGTGGTAATACATTTGATGTTACGCTCGGATGGGCCGAATCAGATGAGCTCGCTGGTTTTGATGACAACCTGAATGCCGTCAGCCGCAATGATGGCACAAATGGTTGGGGAGGATTATACACGGATCTCGGTCCTGAGGTTGGAAATACCAGAACCAAAACCGGATTTACCGGTGGCGGCGCATTTGCTGTTGGGGACAAACCGTTGGCCAATGAAATCGTGATTACAGGAAAAGTATTTCTGCAAGGTCCTTATGCCGCTGGCCTGATGGGCGATCAGTTGCGCACCGGAGGACATTTACCAATCCAGGAACAGTATACGATTGCACCTTTCAATTATGCCCACGTTGGCTATGGAGGTGGTGAATCAGTTACAGGAACAGGCGTTTTCGATCAGGCGGGCACCAACGATGACATCGTAGACTGGATCATCCTGGAAATTCGCGATGCCACAACACCTGCGACTAAACTTGCGACAAGGACTGCGTTAATTCAACGCGATGGAGACATCGTTGATGTGGATGGTATGTCTTCTGTAAAATTCAAAGGACTCGGCGATGGTACTTATCACTTCGCTTTGAAACACAGAAATCACCTCCCGGTGAGGACGGAAAACCCAGTGGCCATGAGTGCGGCCCCTGCTGCAATCGATTTTACCACAGGTGGGTATAATGAACCTGGGGGTATAGTACATGATAATGGTTCTATGGTCAATGAACCAATGGTCAATCTTGGATCAGGTGTTTGGGGTATGTGGGGCGGTGATGTCAATCAATCCAACACTGTAAGTTATGGAACAGGTGACCGTCTTGCGATTTTGAATAAAGTGGGAACAACAACTCCATCTGCCTTGGTAAATGGCTATTGGATTGAGGATGCCACAATGAATGGCCAGGTAGCCTATGGTACTGGTGACCGCTTGTTTGTGCTGAACGTTGTTGGAACAACAACACCTAGCCGCATTGTTACAGCTCATCAATAATCATTACAATCACAACAACAGTTTTATCAAATTAGTGATCATGAAAAAGATATACATTATAGGAATTACTTTACTGTGCTCGGTTTTCTCCTTGACAGCACAGGTTCCGGGTTTTTTTGAGCTGACAGTTACGGACATGCCCGGAACCGCCACAAACAGAGCAATACTTCAAATGAGGGCAACTTCTTCTGTTGTGCCCCAGGTGTCAACTTGTGACGGTGATGATGTTTTGGTAACAGACTTGGTAACTGGGTTTACATTTGGGATTAAGTGGCCAGTATCTTCAGGTATATCCAATGTTACTGTAAATGGAAGTGGAAATGGCCAACCTCTTTGTCCAGATATCGAAGACCCTTCAGCGGGGTATGGTGTGGCATTTGGTAGTGCTTCTATTCTGACAGATGATGGAACTCATCGTGTTAGACCATTCCTTATCACTAATACACCTACTGCTGTTCCGCAACCTTGGATTGGAAACCAATGGATTACCATTTGTACACTTAATATTACTGGTGGATCTTGTACTGTTTGTGAAGCCTTGGACATTTATGAATTGGGTGATTTTCCTGAGATTGAAGCTCAGGTTGATGTAAGTCCAGTTTGGGTATTTGATCAAACCGGAGGTAACAACGTTGTATATGAAGCTACGCCAAACAACGGCCCACTTCCTCTTGATCTGATTGCGTTTGAAGCTGAAAAATTCCAGACACAAGACGCTAAATTGACTTGGGTTACCGCCAACGAAGAAAATACAAGTCACTTCAGCATTCAGCGTTCTTTTGATAAGAAGCTTTGGACAGAACTTGGTACAGTTGAGGCTGCGGGATACAGTGTGGAAATCCGTAACTATTCTTTTATGGACGCTAAAGTCTATAATGGCCGCGACTCCAGGTTACCTGTATATTACCGACTCAACATGGTTGACCTCGATGGTAAACAGCGCTTTTCTCCAATTGAATCCGTCATCTTCGGCAATAGCCTGACAAGAGGAAATGAATTCTCTCTTTATCCTAATCCGGCTGCAGAAGGTGTTCAGGTAGAATGGGATGTTGACGAAGCTGACCAACCTACCGCCCTTGAGTTTTACGACATCGCCGGTAAGTTGATCTATACCCACAAAGTAGGCGTAAAGGCCACCGCTGAGTACGTAGACTTCAACCAAACACAAATCCATGCCGGTGTGTACATGGTCCGCATCATGAGCGGAGAAACACCGATCAGCCACCAACAATTAGTTGTAGGCAAAAACTAAGACCATACAATAAAGAAATAAAAAAGGCTCATGTGCATCCACATGGGCCTTTTTATTTTATAACGTCATCGCCTCCGCACTTGT
>CAZYHJ010000175.1:0-3507 GCA_964646645.1 uncultured Saprospiraceae bacterium
CGATTATGCGTCGGGTAAGCACTCACACTCATTAACAATCAATGGCTTACGCGCATCATACCGTGAGAATCGTTCGCATCTGGCCCATAAGCAGGCCGACAATGAGAATCAATGCTATCCGCGCACCAGGCCGAGGCCGCAACCTACAACGCCAGCCGATGCCCAGAACAGAATCAAGGGCAGGATAGGGGCAGTAGTGGCAACGAGAATGCAAACTGGCTCAGGATAGGGGCAGATCAATCAGAGGGTCACTAGAGGGTCAAAGGGTCAATACGGGGTCGATAAATGAGAAATCGGCAACGCGGGCACGTATACGGGCCGACTTTGCAAAACAGGCTTGCTATTGACCCCGATTGACCCTATTTTTGCTTATTTTGTTTGTATTACATACATTTGCGACAGGGGCACTATTTTTATCGGCTGGTTGATTGACTTAAATGTCTATATTAACTATACTGATTCAGTTATTCTGTAACCATTATAAATGGAGGAACTCATGTATCCGAAAAGACTTGACGATAGTTTTGACCTGGCCTTTGACTTTGATAAATTGTCTGCATGGCTGGCTGGGCTTCCTGCTGGTTTGTACTATACCAAGGATTTGTTTCAAGCCTATACGGCGGCGCATGGGGTATCTGGTGGCCGTCATTGGCGGTTGTTTTCTTCTCAGCTACACAAGCATGGGTTGTATGTGTCAAGGCATAACGGGTGCACCATTGCGCGAAAAGCTGATAAGGCGGCGGTGATTTAGTTAGCCATTACTAACATCGCGCATCATCATAAGTATTACTTCGCTTGCGGTACTTACAATCATTGCTGCATTTGCTATCATTCAGTCATACAGTCAATGCGACTGGATACACAAGGAGCTGGGTAAATGAAAACGTTAGCAGAAGCATTATCCGCAGGATACACGGAGGTCGGAACGGCTTTGATGCGGGGTTACGTCACGCGGAAGCCGCGCTCTCTAGACGCCATCGACGTGCATGCCGCTGGCGGGAGTCGCAAGGGGCTGTTGTACTATGCCGCCCCGAACTGGGGTAGCACAAGGTATTGTGTGCGAGTCTATCTGGCCAGCCCTTCGGGGCGGTAACTGAAAGGAAATGGAAAATGGCAAAATTATCAGCTCACGGAAGCGAAGTCGGAAGGGTTTATTTCACCACGTTCGCCAAGGCATACATGGCAGACGGCAAAATTCTGAAGAATTCCGGTTCGGGATGGAAACTCTTTGGGAAGTGCAAGGAAGGTATCAGCCCATTGCAGGCTTACCAGTCGCAGAAGGAAAAGCAGGAAGCCTTCCTTGATGCGCGGCCTTGCCTGAAGCAATACCGGAAAGCATTGCTTGACCTTGCCGGCCTGAAAAACGCATGGAAACTGCATGCCGCGATTGATCTGCTTGGTGATGACATTGACGGCATTTGGAGCGAAACATGTGATGGATACGGCGACAATATTCATGCTGATTGTGACGAGATTGCCGAATTGGTGCGCCTTTATAAGGCGGTTGTTGAAGAAAAAACGGAATTGGCTGATCCGACAAACTGCTTACAATAACTGAAAGGAACCACCGTGAAAACCTACATGATCCGCAACATACCGCTTGACCTGTACAAGCAGGTTCAGCATGCCGCAATCGACCGCGGCCTCACAATCGGCGCTTATATGATCCTGGCGCTGCGGGAATTCCTGAAAACTGACACGACGTGGGAATAACATGGAAACAATTAACGACTTGCTTGCGTCAATTCGCATGACGAACAACGGATACCTGTTCGCCCCTACTCCGGCTGAAATGAATGTCGCGGTCAAGCATACTGATATTTTTGATATACGCCGTGGGCAAATACATATTCGCGGAGTCGCTTGCGAACATCCCCGCAAGCCTGATCCAATGGATATGTCCAGGTTTGTCGATCAACCTGATTACGAGTTGGCTATCCTGGCGCGGCAGGAAAAGTATATTAACTATTAAACCCTATAGGCAAGCCCTAACGGGCTTTCCAGTAAGGTTTGACCGACAAGCTGGCCCGGATTAGTCCAGCGCAGATATAGGGGTAACGAAAATGGAACGAATCACCGACAAAAACTTGCAAGCACTCTGCGACCGTATCAACCGCATCAAGGGGGCGCCGATGGAACCGTATAGCAAAGGCGAGGATGGCCGGTACGTTGCTAATGTCGGCAACTATCACCTGTCGCATGCTTACGGCGGGGTTAGCCTTGAGTGCATGAGCAACGAGGCCGGCGGTGTCAGCACTCCATTCGGTTGCGGCCACGTCACCAAGCGCGACTTGTGGAACAGGATGCAGGCATACATTATCGGTCTTGAGGATCGCTAGCGCCTAGCCCTAATGCGTCGTGACAGGGCGCATTGTGGCAATAGTGCCGATAACTAGACTAGGGGAATATCATGCAAGTAACCTACACCACGCTTCACCCGCAAGCCTACCATGCCCTGATCGCCAGCGCCAACTGGCACCGCTGGGGCCGGGCAAGCTGCATCGCCTACGCCCGAAACCGTGCCGTTCCGCTGCGTCTGATGGTACTGGCGCGACAGTTGCAGGTGGCGACAATGGCAGGCTTTTGATAAGGAGGATGACGATGGAAACGAAATATACGCCGGGAAAGTGGCACGTTTTCAAAATTTACAATGGGAAGGATTCTTGGGAAAATGACTCATATAATGTTGGGATTTATTCAGATACTGGCGGTGCAAAAATCGCTACAGTCGAAACATGGATAGGGAAAGCCGAATCCATTGAATGCGATGCAAATGCCGACTTGATCGCCGCCGCTCCTGAATTGCTTGAGGCGCTGAAGGCAATGGTTGCAATTTGGGAAGGCCCGCGCGAATTGGCGGCATTGCGGTTCGCTAAATCTGTTATTGATGCACGCGACGCAATCGCCAAAGCTACTGGAGAATGAAATGACCTCCGCCGAATCCCTGCTAATCGCGGCCATCATCGCCGCCCTCGGCCTGTACGCCGCGCCTGATCTGGTGGCGTGGTGGAACGGGTTTAACCCTGTAATGGTGACGCCATGAGCAAGAACGCAGAATCAATGGCACTGCAAGCCGCATACAATGCGCTTATGAACGAGAATGCCGCATTGCACAAAATTACCACCGATCTGGTATATGACGTGCTGGCGGCATGTAGCTTCCGGGATGATAATTCGCCGGCAGGATTATCCTTGACCGTGCTGTATAAAAGCCCGGCATTGGACAAGGCGCGGGAACTGGTAGCAGATGCCGAGGAGAAGGAATCCGAAGCCATGCTAAAATAGCCTTCCCCCTCGCGGCTACCTCCAGCCGCGCCGCCTTCGGCGGTTCAGCCCCGGATTACGCTATTAGCGATCCGGGGCCTCTTTTTGGCTATCTGAGCTAGACTAAGCAGCGTTAGCCGCTTGCAGCCCGTTCTGGTGGCTTTCAGCGGCATTCTTGGCGTCCTCGACGCTGGTATATGTGCCGATGACCGAGGAATGGTGCCAGAGGATATACGTTGCGCC
>CAZYHJ010000176.1:0-3486 GCA_964646645.1 uncultured Saprospiraceae bacterium
TGGTGGCCGGCGACGTGCTGGTACGGGCGGACGCCGGCGGTTGGTAGCCCGGCCTAGAGGCCAGCGCAGCCGGGAAGGGCGAGATAGGCGATCAGCAGGCCCACACCGAACAGCATCTGCCTCATTACTCCGAGGAATCGACTGGCGGTGGCGCGTTCCACAGGGTGTCCGCACAATCCTCGGGATGCCGGACGACCCGTACGCCGCCGACGCCGCCTTCTACGACGCGATCCATGGCGAGTTCCGCGACGACACGGGCCTCTGGCTGTCGTTCGCGGGGCGGACGGACCAGCCAGTGCTCGAAGTCGGATGCGGGACCGGGCGTATCGCACTTGAACTGGCGCGATCCGGGCACGATGTCACGGGGATCGACCCTTCGGCGGCGATGCTGGCCATCGCGCGGCAGAAAGCGGAGGCGGACGCGCTCGACGTCCAGTTCATCGAAGGGCGGGCGACGGAGCTTTCGCTCGAACGGGAGCACTACGGGCTCGTGCTGCTGCCGCTGGATGTCTTCCTCTACTGCGAGGACGGCGAGGAGCAGGCCGCCCTCCTGCGGGCGCTCGGCGAGTCGCTGGTGTTCAACGGCGCCCTCGCGATCGACCTGCCCGGACCGGCGGCCGGGCTCGACGCCGAATCCAACGGGCGCCAGGTGCTGGTGTTCTCCGGGGAGACGGAGGACGGACAGGCCTTCGATTGCTACCACCTGCACGAGGACGACCTCGCGATGCAGACACGCTACCTGCGGGTGACGTACGAAACGGCGGACGACGACGGGCTGGTGCGGCGCAGGATCGGTGAGCACCAACTCCGCTATGTGTACCGATTCGAGCTCGAGTACCTGCTGGACCGCGCGGGTCTGGTACTGGCGGACATCTACGGCGACTATGACCTTGGCCCGCTGACGAACGACAGCGAGCGGATGGTCGCGATTGCGCGCAGGAGGGACGGATGACCGCACGGATTGTGGTTGACGCGATGGGTGGGGATAACGCACCCGGGGAAATCGTCGCCGGCGCGCTGATGGCAGCGGGCGGGCTGGGCGTGGAACTGATCCTGGTGGGACAGCGGGCCGCGATCGAGGCGGAACTCGAAGGCGCCCAGGCGAAGAACCTGAAGATCGTGGACGCGCCCGACGTGATCGAGATGGACGAGCACCCGACCGAGGCGGTGAAGGCGAAGCCGCGGAGTTCAATCAGCGTCGGGCTGAAAATGGTGAAGGACGGGCAGGCGGACGCGTTCGTCACAGCCGGGAACACCGGCGCGAGCATGGCAGCGGCGCTGCTGACGCTCGGCCGGATCAAGGGCATCGGCCGGCCGGCACTGGCGACCATCTTCCCGACCGGCGAGGGACGCCTGACGATGCTGCTGGACGTTGGCGCGAACGCCGATTGCCGACCGATCCACCTGCTCCAGTTCGCCTACATGGGCGCGGCCTATATGGAGCGCATGTACAAGGTTCAGAGCCCGAAGGTGGGGCTGCTGTCCATCGGCGAGGAAGATTCGAAGGGCAACCAGCTCACGATCGAAGTGAACCAGGCGTTGCGGGCGAGCCGGCTCAACTTCGTGGGCAACGTGGAGGGCAAGGACCTGACGCGCGGCATCTGCGATGTCGCCGTGATGGACGGCTTCACCGGGAACGTAGTCCTGAAGACGGCCGAGGGCATGGCGGAGCTGCTGCTGGGAGAGATCCGGAAGGCGGTGGAGTTGACGCCGTGGAACCGCGCGGCGGGCCTCATCCTGATGTCCGAGCTGCGGAAGGTGAAGCGACGGCTGGACTACGCCGAGTATGGCGGCGCCCAGCTCGTCGGCGTCGACGGGATCGTGGTGATCGGGCACGGCCGCTCGAACGCGCGGGCCGTGTTCAGCGCCATCCGGGCGGCGCGCGACGCGGTGGACACCAAGGTGGTGGAAACGCTGCGCGGCATCGCCCGGGAGATCCCTGCGAAAACGACGAAAATCGGCTCCGGCAGCCCAATGGAAGACAGCGACGACTGAGCGTCGCGGACGGTAGACTCGCCGGCGTGAGCACCGGCCTGCTGGACGAACTGCGCGCCATCGTGGGCGAGGGCCACGTGCTGACCGAGCCCGACATGCGTGCCGGTTACGAGACCGACTGGACGCGGCGCTACCACGGGGATTCGCTTGCGGCAGTGCGGCCGGGTTCGACCGACGAAGTGAGCCGGGTGCTGCGCGCCTGCGAGGCCGCGGGAGTCGCGGTGGTTCCCCAGGGCGGCAATACCGGCCTCGTGGGCGGCGGCGTGCCGCGCGGCGGCGAGATCGTCCTCTCGCTGCGGCGGCTGGATGCGGTCCAGGACTTCGACCGCATCTCCGGGGAGATTACGGCCGGCGCGGGGGTAACGCTGGCGGCGCTGCAGCAGCAGATCCGCGATGGCGGCTGGGCCTTCGGCGTCGACCTCGCTTCGCGCGACAGCGCAACGATCGGGGGGATGGTCGCGACGAACGCCGGGGGCATCCGGGTGATCCGGTACGGCGCGATGCGGCGGCAGGTGCTCGGTTTCGAAGCGGTGCTCGCCGACGGCAGCGTAATCCGGCGGATGCCGGGGCTGGTGAAGGACAACACGGGATACGACCTGGGGCAGCTACTGGCGGGAAGCGAGGGGACGCTCGCCGTGTTGACAGCGGTGCGCCTGAAGCTGGTGCCGCAACTCGAACGGCGTACGGTGGCGCTGCTGGGCGTCGCCGACGTGAGGGCTGCGCTGGAGGTCATCGCAACGGTGCGGGCAGCGCTGCCATCGATCGAAGCAGCGGAAGTGTTCTTCCCGGAGGGCGTGGAGCTCGTCTGCCGCCATTCGGGACTGGCGGCGCCGTTCGCACGCCAGCCGGGCTGTTACGCACTGGTGGAGTGCGCGGGGCGGCGCGACGAGTCGGCGGAGTTGGCCGAGGCGCTCGCCGGGTGCAGGGCGATTGAGGATTCGGCGCTGGCGAGCGACGCGCCGGGGCGGGCGCGGCTGTGGGCGTACCGCGAACGCCACACCGAGGCTATCAACGCCGAAGGAATCCCGCACAAGCTGGATGTCACGCTCCCCCTGTCGCGGCTGGCGGAGTTCGAAGGGAAGGTGCGCCAGGCGATTGCGAGGTCCGTGGCTGAGGCACGGCCCATCCTCTTCGGGCACGCGGGCGACGGGAACCTGCACGTGAACATCCTGGGACTGGAGGCGGACAACGAACGCGCCGATGATGCCGTGCTGCGGCTGGTGGCCGAACTCGGGGGCAGCATCAGCGCGGAACACGGCGTGGGCATCGCGAAGCGGCCCTGGCTTCACCTCACGCGCTCCCCGGCCGACATCGCCGCGATGCAGGCGATCAAGCGCGCGCTGGACCCGGTCGGCATCCTGAACCCCGGGGTCATCCTCCCGCGGGACTAACCCCTGCGGCGCACTTCCGCCCGGACTTCGGCCATGACGGACGGGAGGCCGGCAACTTCGACTTCCATCTTCGGCTCGGCGAAGACGAAGACGCAGCGAG
>CAZYHJ010000177.1:0-3474 GCA_964646645.1 uncultured Saprospiraceae bacterium
GATGGGCTCGCTGGCGGGCTGTTCGGCGGGCGTGGGGACCTGCTGCCCTGTTTCGGCTGCCAGCCGCCTGGCGCGCGCGCGTTCGAGGATCGCGGGCAGTCGCGCGAAGTCGTCGAGCAGTACCTGGCGAAGACTGCCCTGGTGGAGTGCGGCCGCCGGGTGGTACATCGGCACGACGAAGCGGTCGTCGACTTCCTTTACGCTCCCGTGAATGCGCGAAATCGCCTGCTGGGGGAACCACTTCGACATCGAGAACCGGCCCAGCGTGACGATGACGAGCGGGTCCACCAGGTCGATCTGGAGGTCGAGGTACTCCGCGCAGGCGTCGATCTCGTTCGGGAGCGGATCCCGGTTCCCGGGCGGCCGGCACTTGAGGACGTTGCAGATATAGACCTGCTCGCGGGTGAGGCCGGCGGCGCCGAGAAGCTCTCCCAGGAACTGGCCGGCGGCGCCGACGAAGGGGCGCCCCTGCTTGTCCTCGTTCATGCCGGGCGCTTCCCCGATGCACATCACCTCGGCGGTCAGCGGGCCTTCGCCCGGAACCGCGTGCGTGCGCGTGGCCGCGAGGGCGCAGAGCGTGCACGTCCGGATGACGTCACGCAGTTCGGCGGCGCGCTCTTCTACGGTGGTGATCACGCGGCATCGGCCGCGACGGCGAGTGCTGCCCGCCGTTCGCTTCGGATGCGCCGTCGCGCCGTCGTCAGCATCTGGAGGCCGATACCGATGAGCAGGATCGCGAAAACCACCTGGAGGGTGCGTCCGCCCATGAAACTCGCCGCGACGGCCCCGGCCAGCGCTCCCGGGAGTGCCGTCGGCGCGAGCCACTTCGCTGCCTTCGTATCCACCGTGCCCTGGCGGTAGTGGGTCAGGCCGCCTATCACCGAGGCGATGACGACCACCCACAGCGAGATGCCCTGCGCTTCGTGCTGACCGACGCCGAGCCCGAGCACCAGCCCCGGCACGAAAATCGAGCCGCCGCCAACCCCGAGCGCGCCGGACATCACCCCGCCGACGAGGCCGAGGCCCAGGCCCGCGGCCGGTTCCCTCCATCCTTCGGCGGAGAGCACCGGCTCGACTGAATCCCAGACAAGCAGACGGACGGAAACGGCGATGAGGAAGAGCCCGAACAACTGGCGGAGTTGCATCGCCGGGATTCGCGCCGCCCCTCGTGCGCCGAGGATGGCGCCCAGGACGGCCCCGGCGCCGAGCGCGACCACCAGCGTCGCGCTGACCGGTTCGTGGAATCCGTAGGCGACGGCGGCGACGGCAGCCGCGGAGGTGATCACGACCAGCGAGGTTCCGTGCGCGAGGTGCTGCGACATCCGCATCGGGCCGGTCATGAACGGGATCATGATCGAGCCGCCGCCACCCCCGAGCAGCCCGCTGACAAACCCGCCCCCGAACCCCGCGGTGGCGGCGATAGCTGGACGATGCGCCGCCTTTCCGCCATCGCTCACGCCGGCGCCTCTTGCTTGGGGCGCTTCGGCTGGACGAGCCATGCGAAGCCGATACCCACGACATACAGCCCCAGCAGCGGTCCCGCGACAAGGCTCTGCGTGAGCGGGTCCGGGGTGGGCGTCACGATGGCGGCGATGACGAAGATGATGACGATGGCATAGCGCCAGAAGCCGAGGAGTTGCTTCGCCCGGACGACACCCAGCCTCGCGATGAGCGCGAGCACCATCGGCAGTTCGAATGAGAGGCCGACCCAGAACACGATCCGGGTGGCGAAGTCGATGTACTGCTTCGCGCCGATGACGGGATTGAAGTTGTCGCCGCCCAGGTCCAACAGGAAGCCGAGCGAGGCGGGCAGAATGATCCAGTAGGCGAATGCCATGCCGGCGACCAGGAAGATGATGATTCCGAAAAGCCCCGGGAGGAGGAGTTTGCGCTCCTTCGGCGTCAGGCCTGGCACGATGAAGGCGAGCAATTCGTAGAGCACGACCGGGGAGGCGAGCATGAGCCCGCCGTACATGCCCACCTTGAACAGTACGCCGATGGTCTCGGTTGGGCCGAAGACTGCGAGCCCGAAGTCCTCGCCTTCCTGGGCGCGCGCGGGGGCCAGCATCCAGCCGACGATCGCCTCCCAGAAGTAGAGGCAGATGACCATCCCGAGGACGACCGCGACCGCGCTCACCAGCACGCGGTTGCGAAGCTCGCGCAGATGTTCCAGCAGCGTCATTTCGGCGGCGCTCTGGACAGGCGCCTGGTCGGGCCTCAGCGGGATCGGTTCGTTCACGGGTTCGGCGGCCATGGCGGTCAGAACACCATCGGCGGTTTCGCGGGCTCAGATGGCGCGGGCGTGGCGGCCGTCGCCGCGTCGGCGGCGCTGCCCGCGGCCTGCATCTCGTCCTTTGCCAGCGCGACGGTCGATTCGACGGACGCGGTCACCTGGCGGAGCTCGGAGTTGAGCTTCGCGTTTTCCGTGCGCAGCGTGCTCTGCGCCTCATCCACCTGGCCCTTGATCGTCTTGTACTGCTCGTCGAGATAGTCGATCTCGTCTTTGAACTCATCGCGGACGGCGCGCGCGTAGCCCTGCATGGTGCGCACTGCCCGTCCTATCTGGTAGGCCATCGCCGGGAGCCGCTCGGGCCCAACCACGACAAGCAACAGCACCAGCACGAGCAGGAGTTCCTGGTAACCAATACCCAGGAATTCCACATCAACCTCCCGCTGGACCCGGCATCATTCCGGAAGCCTCGCCGGAAGGACTACTTGTCTTCGACGCCGTGGTCCTTCAGGTAGTCTACGGCGTCCTGCACCGTAGCGATCTTTTCGGCGTCTTCGTCGCTGATTTCCAGCTCGCCGGCGTCGGTGGAGAACTCTTCTTCGAGAGACATGATCAACTCGACAAGGTCGAGAGAATCGGCGTTGAGGTCATCGACGAAGGACGCGCCGGGAAGGACTTCGTCCTCTTCGACGCCAAGCTGTTCAACCACGATAGCGCGGACTCGTTCGAATACTGTTGCCACGTTGGGGAGTGCTCCTGGGTGAAACGTTGTTTGGGGTGAGTGGGGGGCCGCTTCCTGCGGCAGCGGGCTGGCCGCCTGCGCGGCCTTGATGCGTTCGCTTACGGTTCGAAGCACTCCATTCACGAATGCGGGTGTGCTTTCTCCGCCGTACCGGTGGGCCAGTTCCACAGCTTCGTTAACGACTGCCCCGACCGGCGCCGAAGTATCGCCAAGCAGTTCCCATATTGCAAGCCGAAGGATGTTCCGGTCAACGACGGCGAGCGTGTCCACCGGGTACTGCGTCGCCGCCTCTTGAATGTATGTATCGAGCTCATCGCGGCGGTCGATGACGCCTTCCAACAGCTGCCGGCCGTAGCCGCTGGGCCGCGGCTTCGCTATCCCGGCGTCTTCCTGGGCAGCCTCGGCGAGATGCCGTTCGTACACCTGGATCGCGGGGTGGTCGGATGTCTCGGATTCGTAGAGCGCTTCGAGGGCGAGTTGGCGGGCCGTGCGCATCGGGTTC
>CAZYHJ010000178.1:0-3449 GCA_964646645.1 uncultured Saprospiraceae bacterium
TTTTAATGGTTACGTTAAAGGATTTGTCCTTGGCCCGCATACCATGATAGGCGAGTCGCAGGTATTCATCTGCCAAAGCATTGATATCCGTAGGTTCTTTCTGGCCTGTCCCTGTCCGGCTATGTTGCAGCATGCCTTTGACAATGGCATCGGCGCGTTTGCCATGGAAGATAATCTTGTCAAGGTTTTGTTTGACATCATCCGCAATATGTATTGCCTGTTGCTTATTGCCTGTAGCCAATTCCTGCTTCATTTCATCCAGCAGTTCACTGCTCACTTCAGAAAAGTTGTTGACGAAATTGAGCGGATTCTGGATCTCATGGGCGATACCCGCGGTGAGTTCGCCGAGGGAGGCCATTTTCTCTGATTGGATGAGTTGGGCCTGGGTGGATCTTAAGTCATCAAGTGTTATTTTAAGACTATTGGTTCTTTCCGCAACCTTTTGTTCAAGCATTTCATTTTTTTGCCGAAGGCTGCGTTCCCTCCACTTGCTGAAGATACGCAAGGCGCCAAGGAAAATCAGGGCATAGATGAGGTAGGCCCACCATGTTCTCCACCAAGGGGGTAAAATGGTGATCGTGATGGAAGTGCCCTCTTCATTCCAAATGCCATCTGCATTGGAGGCTTTTACCCTGAAAATATATTTACCCGGTGAAAGATTTGTATAAGATGCTGTTCTTGTTTTGGATGGAGCCGACCAACCCTGATCATAATTTTCCAACTTCCAGCTGTACAGGTTGTCTTCAGCACGCAGATAATGCAGGGCCACAAAATCGAAACTCAAATCCTTTTGCCAATACTTCAATTCAATAGCATTGGTATAGGCAACAGATTGTTTAAAAATAGTACCATCCGGTTTAGAGTATATCGAATCATTGATGCTTAACTGTGTAATTACAATGGAAGGAAGTGTAGCGTCTTTCTTGAGCAGGTTTGCCGGTATAATATGATTGAGGCCATGGTTACTGCCAATCCATATATCTCCATTACTGGTTCGAATACTCACATATCTTCTGGCATTGGGCTGAAAGCCATCTTTGCCAAAGTAGGAAATGAAAGTTTTAGTTTCCGGGTCAAATACCGATAATCCTCGCTGTGTAGGCAGCCAAAAGCGACCGAATTCATCTACAGCGATTCTCCCGTTTTGTCCACCCACTAGATCGTTTTGTAACAAGCCCCTGGCTTCATCATAAGAGGTTATGAGCCCTTTCTCAATATCTACGGATACCAAACCGCCACTTGAATACGTGCCAAACCAGGGTTCTCCATTTTTATCTGTCGCAATGAAATTAGTGGAAGAAAGTACGGGACTCTTGAAAACGGTAAACTTGTTTTTATCGTAATGATATAAATTCAATCCACCATCTGTTCCAATCCACAATCGTTGTTTGCCGTCCTCGGCTATGAAGCTTATTTCATTGCTGCTAATAGAAGTGCTGTCACCCGAAACAGGTAAGTAATGTGTAAAATCGTCTTCGTTTTCTTTAAGGCGGTATAAGCCAAAATCATTGTCCCTTCTATCGCCAAGCCAAATATTCCCTTTGGAATCCTGGTAGAATACATCAATGGTATTGCTGGTGAGTGACCCAGGATTTTTATCATCCGGAACAAAACTTTTTACAATCCTCGCGATATTTTTATCCAGTACATAGACGCCCTTGCCACGTATGGATAGCCAGAACCGTTGTTGTTTGTCGGGGAAGAGAAAATTTATGTAATTGACTTCTGTTGAGGAATAAAAAGATCGACTGAAATTCCCAGTTGATTCATTCCATCGGTTCAATCCATTTCGGGTGCCTACCCATATCTCTCCATTTGCATCTTCTTGTATGGTAGTAATAATATTGTTGCTTATTGAAGCCGCATTGGCTGGATCGTTTCTGAAAACTTTGAAATTCTCGTGGCCAGGTTGGTATAATGCCAAGCCATTAATCGTACCTACCCACATTCTTTTCCTACTGTCTTCAAATAAATAACGGATACTGTCTGAAGGCAAGCTTTCTGGGTCATCCTCCTGGTAGTGGAATTGATCCATCTGTAGTTTTTTTGGTGCCTGCTTGTATAAACCAGGACGGGTAGCAAGCCACGCTAAGCCGGTATGGTCCTGCAGATACTCATAAGGATAAGGAATTTGAGGTAAAGGATTTCCGGTTAAGTTAAAATTGTAATCGTAGAAACTGAACGTTTTCGATGCAAATTCATAATGAATGAAAAATGTGGTAGATTGAAATCCCATATACGCCTGAAACCATATACCTTCTTTGTCTTGTCCAAGGAAATTTAAATACTGTATATCCTGAATATGCTTATGGTATGGGAGTGCATTTGAGCCATAGATAAAGGATTGGATTTTATCAGTAACCGGGTCAACTAATGAAATATGGCCATGTCGGTGTATAATCCATATTTGATCCTGTAAATCTTGAAAAGCATAAAGAATTGAGTCGGGTATGCCAATGCGATTACCGGGTTGATGCGAGTAGTTTTTTACAATTTTTTCTTCTTTAATGTCGAAAATATAAAGGCCATGAGTACCCGTAAGCAATAACTGATCAGCGCCTTTTTTGCTTAACTGAATAAGTGTATCACCATTTGCAGATAGCAAGATATCCTTACCGGCAGGGATAATAATTTCAAAACTGTCTTTTTGGTGATTGAGGCGTTGGAGGTTTTTTTTATCATCGATCAGCCAAATCGTTCCGGATGATTCAACTGTACTATATTTTTTAAAATACCTGCTTAGGGTGGTTGTCCCGGCAACGGGGAACGATTTAATCCTGCCGGTTTGTGGGTCAAGACGGAAAGTTGTAAGCTTATTATCCAAAAATGATCCGCTTCCGAACCAAATATTTCCGTTTTCATCTTCCAATAACAGAGAACTCATCATCCGATCGCTGGCAATAGTTGGATGGTCAGTAGGATAGAAATTTCTAAACGTCTCTGTTTTTGGATCTAATGATGTAATTCCACTGCTTTCGCCTGCTATCCAGATCTTTCCATCTCTTGCTTTGATGAGACCTCCCCACTGGCTTCTCATATGTAAGCTCGTCGAATCCGTTTTATCGGAAGAGGCTTTGAACACTTTAAAGTTATAGCCATCATATTTGACCAGACCATTTTGCGTGCCAAACCAGATAAAGCCCATGTCATCCTGAATGGGTGATAATGCCACTTCTTCAGGCAGACCCTCCGCCACACCGTATTTCTCAAAGGGAATTTTCTTTTGCTGAGCAAAAGAGATAGCGGTAGCAAGAATAAAAAGTAAAGAGAGGATTTGTTTGTGTATCATGCAATTGATTATAGGGGTATTTGAATGGTGAACGTAGTGCCCTCGTTTTCTTTTGTTTCCACTTTAATTTCACCGCCATGTGCTTTGACAATGTCATAGCTCAATGACAAACCTAAGCCCGTTCCTTGCCCTGTAGGCTTGGTCGTGAAGAATGGCTGAA
>CAZYHJ010000179.1:0-3440 GCA_964646645.1 uncultured Saprospiraceae bacterium
GCCCCAGCCTCAAGACCGTCCAGGTCAACGGTGAAGACCGCAAGGTGGCGGAACTACGGGTCTTCTTCGACCACTACCGGCCCGACGGTCAGGGTGGCCTGGAGCAGACTGGCGGCCACTGGCTGGATGTCTCGGTCTGGGACTACAAGGCGGAGCAGGCAGCCAGACTGCTGCGCAAGGGTGCGCGGGTACACGTGATCGGCCGGCTTGAGCTGGACAGTTGGACGGATCGGGAGACCGGCGAGCCACGGGAGAAGCTGCGTCTGGTGGCTGACGATGTGCTGTTGTCGCTCACCCGGGTGAAAGGGGTGGAGTTCGAGGCCAGGCGGGGTGAGGAGGAACGCAACGCCGCATGAGCGTGCACAGATGACTGCTTGCGCCGGGGCCAGGGTCGCCCGCTGACGGCGACCTCCGGCCCATGCCACTCTGGGATAATCCGGTCATCACAGGCCGATCCCCATAGTATGTCCGAGCGCATCCCCCAGGCCCTGGCAGAGCGTTTGGTGGTCCTGGCGGTCCAGTAGAGGCCTTCGCCGTGGCGGTCCAGGGTAAACGAGTGGAACGCTGCTGCTCGAAGTTGAAGCAGCGGCTCGGGTCGCTGCGGTACCCAGGCGCGATGCCATGATCGCAGTCAGGTGAGCTCCGCCTTCCGAGGGAGTCAATCGACCAGGGCTTACCAGACTGGAGACAAGGATGAACGTCAGCCATCTACCAAGCTTCTCCAAACGGGCGCGCGCGTTCTGGGAAGCCATACCGGAGCGGCAGCGCCACACCCTGCTGGCCAATGTCTGGTGTGCCCAGTGCCAATCGGAGACCACCATCGTCGATTACCGCGGGCGCCTGGAGTCGGGTGACCTGATCCTGGAGGGTCGATGCATGACCTGTGGCGGCGGGGTTACCCGGCTGATCGAGGGGCGATGAGGCCGTCACTCCCCGTTAGCCTCAGACGTACATGCCGCACCAGCCTGGGGCGAGGGTGTATGTTCAACGCCGAAACCGGATATCCCCAAAGCCATCATGTACATCACTGATCTCACCCACTTCCTCGATGAGAAGGGCGCCATCCAGCCTCAGCGCGGGCCGGCCAAGGCTATGGCGGATTTCCACGCCGCCGCCGTCGCTCATGTCACCGATGGCGGGCGAACCGGCATGCCGGCGCCAACCTGCTTCAAGTGCAAGAAGGCGCCGGTCGCGCCAGAGCTTGCAGCCGACGGAGCCATCTACTGGGGCTGCCCTCGATGCAAGGCTGAGGGGCGGATTTCAAATTGGGAGAACACCCTGTGGGACCTCCGGCAGGGCCCTGAACAGCGGAGCTGAGACCTTCATGTTCCCGGGGTAACCGGATGGCAGGTGAGCAGAGGAAGGGGCCGTACGGCTGGGTGTGCCAGCGGACCGGGTTGGGTCAGGTGCGGTCTCTGGGGAGGCGGCTCACAGTTTGCGTGAACGTCAGCTACCGGGTTGGACGCTCTCGGACAGCAGTGAACCTGATGCAGTTGTTGTGCGCCCGTGAAAGCCACTCCCACGGCCAACGGGCTGCTATTAGCCACAGTTCGAGGGAATGGCGGGTAAGCTCCGGGAAGCGGCCGCACGATCATTGTTCGAGTAGTTGGAGCTGTAGCATCACCCCACGATTGTGGAGGCATCATCCTGACTCGGGACAAATTCCGCGCGCTTCGGGCATTAGTCGCCCGCTCAGATGGGACACCGCAGGAGGTCTCTCTCTCCGATCTCCTGCGCGAGTGGAACAGGAGCGCTGGACGAACCTGAATCGCACACGGCAACGGCCATGAGCGGCCAGCGCGCGAGCTGGCGGTGTTCACGCCGGATGGTGGCGATGGCACCAGGGCGGGCACCTCTATGATGTACACGTGGCTGACCAGATGGGCGATGGAGACCTGGGCCAACATCCCTTTGGGTGACGATTTCTCACCAGGCGCCCTCGCTACGGCGCCTGGTGAGAAATGCGGGTTAACGCTTATTGATAGCGATCAGCGGCACAACGCGCGCAGCACGGTCGCAAGTTTCTTGACGGCGATTTCCAGTTCGTGCGGGGCATGGGCGGCGAATCCCATGAGGAAACCGGCCTTGTGCCGGTTTGACGCATGCAGCGCCGTGAGTCCCAGCAGGTCGATGCCGGCCCGGCGTGCCGATTCCACGGCCTCGCGCTCGGGGATGTCGCGGATGAACACGCAGGGCATCTGCATGCCCCCGGCCGGCACCCGTGGTTCCACGAAGTCTGCCAAGTGCTTGCGTACCAGGCGTGTCAGCACGTCGCGCCGTTCGGCATAGACAGCGCGCATGGTGCGTACATGGGCGCCGAAGTGGCCGCCCTGGATGAAGCGCGCCAGCGTCAGTTGCGGAATCGGCGCGCTGTGTCCATCCAGCAGGGTGCGGGCCACGGTCATGGGTGCCACCAGCGGCGGCGGCAGCACCATATAGCCGATGCGCAGGCCGGGAAACAGCGATTTGGTGAAGGTGCCGATGTAGATCGTTCGTTCGTGCGGGTCGAGGCCCTGCACGCAGGCGGTGGGTTTGCCTTCGTAATGGAACTCGCTGTCGTAGTCGTCTTCGATGATCCAGTTTTGGTGCTGCCTGGCCCATTCGATGACGGCCAGCCGCCGATCCAGTGCCAGTGTCGCTCCGGTCGGGAACTGGTGCGATGGCGTCAGGGACACCGCCTTGGGCAATTCATCGGGCGTTGCCGCCATCTGGCTGAGGTGTTCCACCCGCAGTCCGTCTTCATCCAGCGGTACGGGTACGCATTCCAGCCCGGCGGCATCAAACGCCTTGCGCGCGCCGTGGTACGCGGGGTCTTCGATAAAGATCCGGTCGCCGGCATCGAGCAGCACAGTGGCGCATAGAGTCATGGCCTGCTGGGAACTGGTCAGCACCAGCACGCGCTCGGGCGTGGCACGCGCGCCACGTTCGAGATTGACGTAATCGGCGATGGCGCGCCGCAACGGCTCCATGCCCTGCGGCGGACTGTGTAGCAGCGCCAGAGTGCCGTATTCCTTCAACACCTGCCGCTCCAGTCGCTCCCAGATCTGGAGCGGAAAGCTGCGCGTTTCCGGCACGCCGGGTGCAAACGGGCGCGGCATCAGGAAGTCGCGCACGCCGCCGCTCTGGAACATGGCGCTGCCGCGCTGGCTGAGGCGCAGTGTCGTCTTGCGATCCCCCGTGCGCCGCACCTTGCCACGTACTGGCAGACACTGTGCCCGCTCCGACACGAAACTGCCGCTGCCCACGCGCCGCTCGATGAAGCCTTCCGCATGCAACTGGCTGTAGGCCGACTCGACCGTATCGCGGGAAATCCCCAATGACTTCGCCAAGGCGCGTGACGCGGGCAATGGTCTGCCCACATCGAGCACGCCGTCGAGGATCAGTTGCCGGATGGCCCGCTGGATGCGCGCATGCAGGGGCAAGGCGCCATGCGCAGGGTC
>CAZYHJ010000180.1:0-3386 GCA_964646645.1 uncultured Saprospiraceae bacterium
CCATTTTCGGATTTTTGCACGAAGAGGTACAAAAAGGCTTTATCCGCCTTGGCGGCGATAATTTTAAATTCGGTACCTACCCGGGCAACTCCGGAAAGATAATCTTCTCCCCAAAAAACGTAGACAAGATCTGGATTGATGAAGACGGGCTAATGGGTATTGGCACATCTTCCCCGGTGTCTGAGCTTACCATCAATGGTACAAATCCTTATATACAAATTCAGAACGGGGCTTCCAACAAAGGTTTCCTCCAGGCTATTGGCAATAACCTGAAAATTGGAACCAACTCTACCAATACAACAGGGAGCCTGGTAATGCAGACAAAATTGATTGACAGAATGACTATTGATGAGAACGGTCTTGTTGGAATTGGTACCCCCAGCCCCTCCTCCGCCCTGACTATCAATGGAGCAAACCCGATCCTTCAACTAAGAAACAACGATGTAGATAAGGGGTTTCTGCAAATCTCAGGAGATAATATTAAAATAGGCACTAACATTTCCAATAGTACAGGCAACGTTATAATACGTACAAATGGGGTTGACAGGGTTAATGTTGATGATGGTGGTGTTGTAACTATAGGTGATGCCACTGACGGTTATGTTATTATTGATTCTGACCAGCCAGGCATGACACTTCAAAAAAATAATCTCACTCATGCAAATGTTTATGTAGATGATAATACCGGTGACTTTATTATCGAAAAAACAATACAAGGCAATGGCCGTATGGTACTTCGTCCCGCTCAGGGTGCGGGTTATAATGTATATATAAATGAGAATGGTCAGTTTAATTTTGGAACAGGATTACATCCTCCCGGCTATCGGTTCAGTATAGAAGGCAATGTAATTGCTACCGGGTTCACCACTCAAACAGTTGCAAACTGGCCGGATTATGTTTTTGAAAAAAACTACCGGCTAATGCCTTTAAATAAAGTAAGTGAATTTATTCAGGCAAACAAGCATTTACCGGGTATCCCTTCCGCTTCCGAAATTGAAAAAAAAGGGGTAGATCTTACAGAAATAAGCAGGAAGTTAACAGAAAAAGTAGAAGAACTTACATTGTATATCCTTCAGCAGCAGGAACAAATTGAAGAACTGAAAAAACTGGTTCAGCCACAAAGGAAAAATGACTAATTTATAGCTTGCTTAAATGCCTTGAAAAAGACACTGGCCATATTCAGCTTTTATTTCATCAGCATATTCTCCATGCAGGCGCAGCCTGCATTTCTTCATTTGAGTACAGCAGAAGGCCTTAGCGATAATAATGTGTATACCGTTGCACGGGACAGGAACGGTATCCTCTGGGTTGGAACCGGTGAAGGGTTGAACAGTTTTGACGGCAACAGGATCACCACCTACTATAAACAACAACACCCTGAACTTCCTGAAAACAGCATCGCCCGGGTTCTCGTGGATAATGAGAACAGGGTTTGGGTAAGAACATCCGGTCACTATCTCACTGTATTGGACGAAGGAAGACGGTTTCACAAAATACTGATTGGAGATACCAGTGACCGAAGTAGTATTGGTAGTATTTTTCATTCAAAAAAAATGGCCTCATTGTATTAAAAGGCACACAGCATTATTTTCAGCATAAAAAGACACTCTCGTTTGAAAAAAGAAAACTTCCGTTTGAAAACAAGCTTTCAGGTAATCCCGGCTTTACTTATTTCCTGGACAATGATAAAGTCGTCTATTACAGAAATTCCAGGCTCGTTGTTATTAATTATTCAACACTTGAACTTGAGTTGGATTATCTCTTCCCGGGGCTTACAGCCGCCAGCAATATCAATGATGATGAATTACTGCTTTTCACCAATAAAGGTGATGTCTTTTACAGGTTCAGTATCCACCAGCAGAAAATATTAAATGAATACCGGGATATTACTGATCAGTATAAAATGCCGGTTACCGGAACCATTCGCATTGTAACCCGTATCGACAGCAGCAAATTCGCTTTCACCACCTACTTCTCCGGGCTCTATCTGCTGGACTTGCAAAAAAAATCCCTGGAACACTGGGTACATGACCCGATTAACCCACGCAGTATTGGCGGTAACAATACAATGAATATAAAATATGATACAAGCGGTTACCTTTTTGTAACTACTCAAACCTCAGGTCTTCATTTTTACAACCTGAAACAAAAACAGGCTTTCTCGAAGCCCTATTTTATGAATGATGCTAAAGAGATTTTTGATGGCTATATACAATCATTAATTACAGATGAAGATCAAAATGTATGGATGGGCGCCCAGGATCGTTTGATAAAGTGGGACCGAACAGCCGATAAAACAGCATTCATTCCTATGAAGCTTGCTGATGGCACCAATATAAGCGGCAGAGAAACAATTAGGGCTGTCAATACAGATGAAAAGGGGAACTTATGGGTGGGCACCTCCCTTTATGGCATTTATGTATTTTACAAAAAAATGAATACCATCGCCAGGCATACAGATGCCAACCAGGAAAGAATTACCGGTTTGCCTTCTAATTTTATTAATGCACTATGCCGGGACAAATATGATAACTGGTGGGTGGGCACACCAAGAGGAATTTGTGTAGTGAATAATACCAGTTTATTAATTACATCACTAAAAGATCACCAGGTACTGGATACCTTAAGCAAAATTAACTGCACTGCACTTTGGAAAGATGACAATGGTGATATTTGGGCCGGCACCACCAAAGGTGCCTGGCACTACAGCGAACCGACCGGCAAGTTGGTAAATTATAGTTCCAAAGATGGTCTTCCTAATAATACAGTGGAGGGAATTAATAAAGACAACCTGGGTAATTATTATTTTACTACGCTTGGAGGGCTGGCAATATTAACAAAGGATAAAAAAATTGTTAGCTATACACGCAGTAATGGTTTGCGCAATGACCGTTGCGAAGGATTACTAAAAGATGAAAAGGGCTATATGTGGATCGGCAATCTCAACTGTATCATACGGTTTGATCCGGTCAGTAAAACTTTTGCTGTTTATGAAGAAGGTTATGGATTTAACCACGGAGGATTCCGAATGCGCTGCGCCCATATAACCCCGGAAGGTGAAATGTTCTGGGGAACCGACAAAGGGCTTGTTTATTTTTTCCCTGAACAGATAATCGGCTCCCCCCTGCCGCTACATCCGTCCATTCATTCATTACAGGTAAATAATAGTAGTTTTCATTTCACTTCAAAAGATGAAATCAGTTTCCCGTACAATACTTCATCTTTCATTTTCAACTTTTCATCAGGCGAATTAAGCGGTGATAAAAAAAATCAATTTCTCTGCAGGCTCTCAGGTTTTGATAATAACTGGGTACAGCCATCCCTGACCGGCCAGGCCGTCTACAGCAAACTCCCTCCGGGCAGGTATTCTTTCGAAATCAAAGCAT
>CAZYHJ010000181.1:0-3356 GCA_964646645.1 uncultured Saprospiraceae bacterium
GATTCAATTGTGATTGTTGAACAGATGACAAGACCTTTGGCCACGGATATTTTATTGAGATCTGCTGATGACATTATTTTTACCACCGGGACCATCAACACAAACAATGGTCATCTCTTGCTCGATCCGGGCACCTCACCTAAAGCCGTTAAACCACTTACACCTGGTGTTGAAGTACTCACCGATACTGTTTCTTTTGCAAGTGATCTTGCCATTCGAATCAATGGCACCACAGTGGATACCCAATATGATCAGTTTAATGTCGCAGGTCATATCGATCTCAATGGCGTAGATCTGATATGGAGCGGATCGTATATCCCCATGGAGGATGATTCGTTTATGGTCGTAAAGAATGATGCCAGCGATCCCATCTTTGGCATATTCACAGGATTACCTGAAGGCGATACGATTCCAAACTTCATGGGCGGCACATTGCCCGGCGTCATCACCTACGTTGGCGGTGATGGTAATGATGTGGTCATCCGTGTGGTGCAGCCATGCGTCGCTCCTGAAATACCCATCATTGATGTCTCCATAGACACCATTTGTGCTGAAGAGATGGTCACCCTAACCATCACCGCCGGCAGTCTCGGCCAGGCCACGGAATGGCATTGGTACGCTACAGCATGTGGGGTAGGTCCTCTAGGAACAGGAACATCGCTGATGGTCAGTCCTTCCGTCACTACAACGTATTACGCGAGGGGAGAAGGAGGTTGCGTCACAAGCGGAGATTGTGGTGAAGCTACTGTGGTGGTCAATCCTTATCCTGACGCCACCTTCACGCATGAATATCCGGATACCTGCTATTATCGCAATCACACTTTTGACCTGGTGGCCAATGAAATTCCGGGGGCTGATTATACATGGACCTTTGGCTCGGGAGCTATTCCATCTTCTGCAATCGGTTATGGACCACATACAGTATACTACACTACGTCAGGGACAAAGACAGCTAAAGTGGTTATTCATCCAAATGCCCCCGGACCAGATTGTCCGGATAGTTCATCGATTACTTTTCCTGTCGTACTGTGCCCTGGAAATATTCTGGGCTATGTGCTTTCCAATACCGGCGCACCTATCAATGGAGTCAATGTCAAATTGTTTGCCGACGCGGATACCAATGGTATTGCAGATAATTCAACACCTATACGCAACATATTCACACCCTCTACGGGAGTGATTACCATGGCAAGCCTTACGCCGGGGCATTATGTTATTTCACAAACGCAACCGATTGGATGGAATTCGTTTGATGACTACGATGATACACCGGATGGTGATGTCGTGCCCAATGTAAGTCCGCTGGACAACCTTATCCCGGTCACCATCCTGCCGCTGGAGTGGGATACCATGAATTATTTTATCGAGATCGGTGTGCCGGGAACGATTTCCGGAAGTGTATTCGATGATTTCAACGGGAATCAACAACCCAATACCGGCGAAGGTCTTGTGGATGTCATCATTCATGTATTACCTGATGCCAATACAGATGGTGTAGCTGATTCCTCCACGCCGGTTAAAATTGACACTACAGACGCGCAGGGGAATTACCTGATATCTAATGTTTCCGTAGGGCATTACGTCATTGTCGAAATACAACCACCAGGCTTTCAATCCATCAAGGATTTTGATGCGTCCAATGATGCGGATGTTGTTCCGAACACCAATCAACTGAATGATACGATTCCCGTCAGCGTGACCAATGCGGAAGTGGACGCCAATAATTATTTTATAGAATCCCCCGGATGTGGATTGGTAGTCAACAATACGAATGATGATGGTCCGGGATCCCTTCGACAGGCACTGAGTTGCGGAGTAAGTGGAGACACGATACTTTTTAATCCGATCCTGGCCGGAGCCACCATTGAGACCATTTCAGACATCATCACCCTGGATGAGAATATTGTACTGTATTCCACGCTGAGCCCCACAGTGACCATCGCGTCAAGCATTGAGGGACATTTCGCGATTGCTCCGGGTACCATCGTGGAGTTCCGTGGGCTGAATATCATCAGTGGACTGTCCCCTGGCAACACAGGAGCTGCATTCGAAAATTCAGGTACCTTGATTCTACATGATGTGGAGGTAAAACGAAATCTGTTTTTCAACTCAGGCGAATACCTGATCTATAATCATCCGGGCAGCGAACTGGAGTGGCGAGGGCAGTGCGTACTGAAAAATGATTAGCAGAAGGTCGGAAAAAATCAGGCGGAAATGGCGTCGCGTTTCAGATACTGTTTTGGCGTGTAGCCATATTTCTTTTTAAAAGCAGAAATAAAGTGGCTTGGATTCTGATATCCGATCCGGAAAGCAATCTCTTTGACCAGGAGTTCGCCGGAGGATAACATCTGCATCGCATATTCCAGTTTGTGATCCGCATGGTATTGATGAATGGTTTTACCAAACATAAACCGATATCCTTCACGCAAAGTGTTGCGCGGCAACTCATAGAGTAAGGCGAGATGGTCCGGATCAGGTACCTCTTCGAGGTGACCGATGACATGCCTTCTGACCAGGTGAATCTTATGTTCGATCGCCGGAGTCATCATCACCGGGCAAGTATCATGATACTGACCCAGTGTGGCTTCCATCAGCAAACTGAAGATCTCTAAAAATTTTGCCTGTTCAAAAATGGCATGAAACGGTTTTTGCAGCTTTTGGTGAAACAATTGGTCAAAGCAAACCATCAATGCGGGCGTGATGGCAATTCGCTTAGCCATGTCCCGCATATTATATTTTGGAGCGGCATCGAGCTGCTGTTGTTCAAAACGAGGGTTGAGCAGATGGTGGAATGATTTGGCCTCCATGCGGATCACATAGAAGGAGGCAGGACCCTGGATAGAAATCCTCGAACTCCAGGTTCCTTTTGGAAAAGCTAACCACATACCTTCATTGGCTGCCAGTTCGATAGGGTGGGGCGCAAAACTATTTTCAAGGAAAACACAACCCTCCCGAATGCACACCAATGCAATATCCATTGGCGCACCCTCCAGTTGGATGGATTGGTGTCCCTCAGATTGATATAATTGGACCTCTCCCATCCCCTGAATAGGAATGGATACCGAAATCTTCTCGTTTAAAGCTTGCTCACTCTTTTCCATACAGCGGTGTAATAACAAACGGTTTTCGGATAGGTTCTGTTGCTAAGGTATTGAAAATGAGCCCCTATTCCCAGACGTCCTCCCCTCAATCGGCCATAAAGGTAAACGATCGGGGATTTTCGAAGGATGACCGGTATCAGTAAGGGGTATGACTTTTTTCTGGGATAGGATCTGTCGGATTGGGGGTTTATAGGTTTATAGGTTTATAAGTTTATGGGTTTATAAGTTTATGGGTTTAGAAGATTAGGAGCTTAG
>CAZYHJ010000182.1:0-3326 GCA_964646645.1 uncultured Saprospiraceae bacterium
AAGGCTGTACTCAATGATCCTCCATTCCTCCGTGCTACCTCCATTCCTCCGTGCGAACTCAACAAGCCATGCGAAATTTACTTCGGGAGTGGTTTCTCACGAAGTACACGAAGGCAACACGGAGGAATACAGAGGTAAACAGCACTGGCGGAGAAAACTCCATTCAGTGGCAGAGACGATAAGAGATCGTAATTCGTAATTACTAATTCGTAATTATAAACTACTTCTTCAAACCGATCTCCCTCAAGCGCTCATTCAAATACTCTCCTGCCGTAATGGGTTCATACGCAAGAGGTCTGTCTGCTGTGACCGTTGAAGGAAGACAAGTGAGATCCATATCACTTTTGGGATGCAGGAAAAACGGAATGGACAATCGCGGACGGTGCCATTCCTCTCGCGGCGGATTGACCACACGATGTGTTGTAGACTTCAGATAGTTGTTAGTGAAGCGCTGGAGCATGTCGCCGACATTGACGACGATCTCATCTTCGCCCGGAACGATGTCGAGCCATTGATCCTTTAAATCAAGAATCTGCAATCCACCTGCAGAAGCACCCACCAAAAGGGTAATCAGATTGATGTCTTCATGTTGTTCGGAACGGATGGCCGATTTAGGTTCGGAGGTGATCGGCGGATAATGGATCGCTCTGAGGATACTATTGCCATCCTTCACCTTGTCATCAAAGTATTTCTCTTCAAGTCCAAGGTGTAAAGCAATCGCATGCAATAATCGAGTACCGGATTGTTCAAATGCTTTGTACAACTCAAGTCCTGTTTTCGTAAATGCAGGCACTTCTGCCACATGGACATTGTCCGGATATTCTGCCTTGAGCGGATGATCCTCAGCTACGATTTGACCTAACTGAAAAAATTCCTTCAGATCACCGACATTGCTGTGCTTGGCGTGTTCCTTTCCAAAGGACGTATACCCACGCTGACCAGCCAGTCCTTTGATTTCATATTTCTCCTTGACTTCCGTAGGGAGGGAAAAGAACGCTTTGGATTCGGCATAATACCGGGCCACCAGATCCTTTGGGATCCCGTGATTGATCACGCCTACAAATCCATATTCATGAAAGGCATGACCTAATTCCTCAACAAAGGCCTTTTTGTCAGCATCGGATCCGGACACAAATTTTTGCAGGTCCACTAAGGGTATGGCTCTGGACATGGCGGTGGTTTTTAGTTGTAACTGTTGAAATGTACAAGAATTAAGCCAAAGTGATGATGCCAGACTTGTGGTGAGCGGAGTCGAACCATGCCAAACGTGAGACGTGAGACGTCAGACGTGAGACCTGAGATGATGTGTGATAAAATTAATTAACCCAATTATAGTTTAGGAAGGACTAAATCACTTAATATCTCCACTCACGACTCACGACTCACGACTGGCGTCTGACGACTCACGCCTCTCTGCTCCCTGCCCTCTGCTCTCTGCTCCCTGCTCTCTGCTCTCTGCTCTATGCTCCATGCTCCATGCTCACTCTCTCGGAGGCCTGTACCCTGATTCATCCAACAGCTTCTGCGCGTCATTGAGGGCGATCAACTGCTGAAGCGTGGTGCCGGGATGCTGCTTCATGTAGCTCTTGACAATGAGCCAGCCAAGCCAGGAGGCCGTATTGCCGGGAGCTTCAGGGGGCATGCCGGGGGAGGAGGGACTCGGTCCAATGTATTTCTGGATTTTGGTCATGTGGGTTTCATACAACATGTCCTGGGTGGTGAAGTGGTAATAAATATTGCGTTCGTGTTGCTGCACCCACGCAAGCTTGGTGGAGGGGTAGTCAATGATGACGGAATCAGGAGCATGCGGCATGAGGGATTGCAGGATGTACAATTTTTTGCCGTTGTGAATCATGAGGTCGAGGAGGCGGGTGCCTGAAGGAGGACCGGCGATATCATCGATCCATACTTCCAGCGTGCGGCGGACGATGTGATCTTTGTTGTACGAACGGGTCAGGTAATCTGAAAAGGCATTGTTGAGCCCGGTATAGTTGAGATAGGGAAAAGTATCGCCCAGGAACATTTCAAGACTGATACCCAATCCATCCCTGAGCGTATCCTCGGCATAGACAAATGGAAAAAATCCAAAGTCTGAAATGGTCGTGTATACCCGCGGCGTTTGTCGTTCAGGGAAATAATATTTAGCGTATTTGAAGGCTTCCGTCAGTTGCCCCTTGAGGGGAGTGAGATCGGGGTAGATCTGCTGCACAGTGTCATAGAGCCATCGGGTGCGGGGATGTTTGATCCACTCCTTGATGTATTGATTCCGGATCTCAGGGTCATCTGTGAGGAAGACATCTTCGGCGCCGGGCATGACATGATTGAAAAATACATTGCTGAATGCGGGATGGGCGTCCATCAATTGACGGAGGCCGGCATCGTCGATCATCGTGTCGGCCAGCAGTAATTGTTCAAACCGCGTAATGTCTACCTCCACATCGATGTCGGACACATCCGGTATATTTGTTTCTTTATCGTTGGAACATGCGGCCATCCATACGGCAATACTCACCACAAAGAGGGTGATGACCCACATTGATTTGGACTGCACTGGTTTCTTCATCTGTCTTATTCCTATTTAATCGGACTATTGGCTGAAATGGAGCTTATGAAACGAAATGTGGCGAAGATATGGTGTGTCCTCGTGTTGATCACCGGGGGATATCTGTCCCTCAGTGCCCAGGATAAGTCTGTGCGCATCGGTTTCCAGGTCAGCCCGGTCTTTTCAGGGATCAAAAGTAAGGATAACCTGATCGTTAAGAGCGATGGCAACCTGGGCCTCAAGCTTGGTGCGATCAGCGATATTCATTTTAAGGACAAGATGTTCTTTACCCTGGGGCTCAATCTGGCTTTTCATGAGGGCGGAGAGTTTATGTACGAGATCGGTGGGAATTATCTCCCCGACTCCGAACTCAGCGACCCACTGCTGCAGACCGGAGATAAACCTCTTCCTGACGGGACAAAGATCAGGTACCAGCTGCGATACCTTGAAGTGCCGGTGGGACTCAAATTCAGGTTTGAGGGCAAAGGCAGACTGAATTACTATGTGGAAGCACCCATCTTCACCTTTTCCTTATTGACCCGCGGCAGGGGAGACATTGAGACGGAGGATTATTTGTATGAGGATGAGAATATCTACAAAGATCTCAATGTGGTTAATCTTTTCCTCGGATTTGGCGCAGGTATTGAATATCCCCTGGGGGATAACTCCGCGTTGATCGGGGGATTGGGCTTTCAAAGAGGTTTGTTTGATTTTACCAAAGACAATGGGTATCGGTCCGTGCCGAATCCGGATATCATACCCCCATATATTCGTCAGGAGGAGG
>CAZYHJ010000183.1:0-3303 GCA_964646645.1 uncultured Saprospiraceae bacterium
CTGAACTGGTCCAGAGTCGTGAGCCGGTTGAGACTCAAACCCAGGGCCCTCGCCTCAAAAGCTCGAAAGAACGGGTTTTGACAAGTGCTCGCTATGGCAACGGTTTCCCCATTATTCGCTGCGATATTGAAAGGTTAGCGTACTCTATTAATTCTATACGTTCCCGTCCCTTTCCTTTCATTCCTGCAGGGTTTTGACACAAAATTCACCACAGCGGTAGACACAGCGCAGAGGCTCCAGGATGAGCCACTTAGCTTCTGTGGAAAGATAACTAGAGGTGCGCAATTATTTTGACTGCATCGGGTTTCATCGGCTAATCTTCTCTTCAATCTCTGCTAGACAAATGCCCTCGGCTAGCCCATGCTGTTTTAATCAATGAGCGCAGAACAGTATCCCAATCAGCCCCTCATAGACGTTGCTTTTGAGATCCGTTTCCCAGGAGATCCGGCGGTCGAATGTCGCCGGGATGAATTCTTCCGACTGGTCCGCGATAGATACCCAAAGGTGTATGTGCCAAAGGTACAACCTGGGGACGCCCCCGCACTGGCCTTGTATCATTTTAAGCAAGAGGATGATCAAGCCACCATCATGACTGCAATCAACAAGCTGGCGTACAGCACGAAGAAATACCCCGGCTTTGTCGCGTTCAAAGAGGAAGTGCTTAGAATAGCGGCCATTTTTGGAACTACATTCAAAGTCGAGAAGTTGACGAGGACGGGGCTGCGCTATGTCAACGCGATTCCGTTTGTACCTAAATCAGGCGGTATTCCCCTGCGCGAATACCTGAAGGTGGGATTTCAGTTACCTCCTCCGGCTACTGATAATTTCACCACGATGAATTTTGCCTTTGCCTCTCCGGTTGGGAACGGAACCATTAACGCGCGCATCGAGCATATGCTAGCGGAAGACAAGAGTCATGAGGCCATCCTTCTGGATTTCGACTATGCCATGCAATCGGATTTGGTCTTTGATAAAATTGGGGTCTATCTGGAAGAGAGCCACAGCGTAACAAAACAAATGTTTGAGCGCATAATCACGGACGAATATCGCAACTATATAAGGGGGGAGGAAATATGACCATGGTCGGCGCGACGCGTAGCGCTCATGAAATCCTTGGAGAATTTCCTGCACACTTCCGCCCTATGCCCGGCTCTCCGACTTATGAGGAAGCGGCGCCGGTAGCAGAACCCCTTCTGAAGCCATTTAAATTTCCACTATTGAAGTTAACAATCGCTGGCCACACCTTCTTGCCGGCAAAACCGATCGGTGTCAACGTTACTCAAGATGGTGCGTGGTTCTTCGCGGAAAACGAAGCTCTCAACGTGGTCGGGACAGGTGGAAGTTTAGAAGAAGCCGTTCTCGACTTAGAATACCACATCGTCCATTTTTGGCAGTACTACCGATCCCTTGAGGACTCCCAGGTAACCGGCGACGCCATCCGCTTGAAGAACATTTTTTCTAGTCTCCTAGCCGAGGCCGCCTGAGAATGTCTCAGATTCCTCGAGATAAGATCGAAAGCGCTCTTCCCCAAAAGGGATTTGTGCTAGATGCTGCAAAATCAAGCCACAAGTATTTTTATCACGAGTACAACGGGAAGAGAACTGGAGCGTACACCTACACTTCCCACGGTTCTAACTACAAGACATATGGAGACACGCTTCTGAAGCCAATGAGAATGCAGCTTCGGCTTGACACTCTAAAAGAAGTTAGAGACCTCCTCCTCTGCCCCATGGACGCCGATATGTACAACAAAAAGCTCATAGAGAAGGGCGTTTTCCCTAAACATCCATAGCAGACCGGATGTTTTCATACCTTTCAGATACTTCCACACAAGTCTTTGCCAGAGAAGTCGTACGCCGCTCCAGCAGCAGAGTTTGGTCGTTTTGCGAGCTCAGTTGTGCTCAGTGGAATTCAGATAATTTGGGCGAGTTTTGCTGTAAAGAGAACACGCCGGGAACACATAGGGTTAGCATCTAGATCCTCCACATCCTCATCTCAATACCATTGTGGTTTGAAGGGAAGCCCCCGGAAGATCGGAGGCTTCCAAAGAATACCCGCTCAGCACTTCAGGGTGTGAGCAGTCATCCACTCCTTCGCCTCAAAGGCGACATTCATGAGCGCCTCGAGTTCGTTGAAACCAAACGAAGTGCCGTTGCGCCAGGCGCCGGACTGATCCTTGAAGGTGCGGGAGAAGGTCGTCGAGAAGAGCGGCCCCTTCTCACTGACATTCCGCCAGATCGTGGCTTTGATCTTGCCACATCGCAGCGTGGTGGCCGATCGGTTGGATAATGTATTAGTCGCCATGGTGTTTCCTCCTTGTGTGAAATGAAGGTGATTCTCTCACGTAAGGAGGAGAGGCACCGCAGAATTCACGGTGGAAACGGCACACAAAGGCAGGAAACGGCAAACAGGAGAGGACGGAGGCACTGAGTCACTTGAAACTCTCTCCACCGTAAGGGTGGCAGGGATGATGGGTTGATCTTTCTTCATGACCGCATCAGTCGTTGGCTGAAAAGACTCCTTGGCTCTTGTTGACCGCTTTTCTTTCTCACTCAAACCGAAGAGCTCGCCGGTGTTTCACGAGCTGCGCAATGCGTCGCGCTGCTACGCTTTGGTCTTCGTGCTCCCACACTCGGAGTACTGTCCACCCAAGACAACTCATTTTTCTGTCCGTATCACGATCCCTCCGCTGATTCGCCTGTATCTTCTCGATCCACCATTGTCGGTTCGTAACTCTTGGTACGGTGCCGTGGCGCGGACAGCCGTGCCAGAAACACCCATCGACGAAGACAGCAGTCCGAGATTTTGGAAAGAGAATATCCACGGTCCTTCTCAGTTCCGGAATCGTCCTTCTATGAACCCGAAACCGTAGGCCTAATCGGTGCAGAGCCGACCGAAGGGCCAATTCGAGCGGTGTGTCTTTTTGAGGGGTGGCACGCATCCGATTTCGGACGGCTGGGGATGACGCTGGGGGTCTCTTAGCTATCATGAAGTGCCCTTGCAATAACTCGCCCAAGCCCCACTTATTGACTCATGATGCTCTGCCAAGCTGGCCTTCAATTCTCTCTATGTGATAGGCAATATCTTCGAGAAACCCAGGTTGGAAGCGTAGCTTGCTCGAACGGGCACGCCGCAAAAAACCAGAAGCAGCACGAGACGACAACGGTGTACCGTCATAGGACAGGAAGTGCGCGTGTGAACGATACTGGTATTGAACTGGCCATTCGGAGACATTTGTCGATTACCGTTCTCCCTTGCGTCGCCTTCCAGACTGCTCCCATCGATGATTGTTGGCCATCTTCG
>CAZYHJ010000184.1:0-3286 GCA_964646645.1 uncultured Saprospiraceae bacterium
GCCAAGAGCGCGTTCCTCGCGAACATGAGCCACGAGATCCGCACGCCGATGAACGGGGTGCTCGGCATGGCGAGCCTGCTGCGTCACACCGCGCTCACCGACCAGCAGTCCGGCTACCTCGACAAGATGGAGTCGTCGGGAAGGCACCTGATCTCGATCATCAGCAACATCCTCGACCTGTCCAAGATCGAGGCCGGGGCGACCGAGCTCGTCGACGAGGACTTCATGCTCCCCGACGTCGTTCGCGACGCGATCGCGATCTTCGAGACGCGTCTGCGCGCCAAGGGCTTGCGACTGTTCGTGGACCTCTCGCACGTGCCGCACGCGCTGCGGGGCGATCGAACGCGCCTGGCGCAGGCGCTCGTGAACTACCTCGGCAACGCCGTCAAGTTCACCGACGCCGGCAGCATTCGGCTGACGTGCTCGCTCGTCGAGCGCACCGCGGCGGACTGCCTGCTGAGGCTGGAAGTCGCCGACACCGGCATCGGCATCGCGCCCGAGCAGCAGGCGCGCCTGTTCGAGCCGTTCGTCCAGGCGGACATGTCGTCCACGCGCCAGTACGGCGGCACCGGGCTCGGGCTCGCGCTGACGCGGCGGATCGCACGAATGATGGGCGGCGACACCGGCGTGGAGAGTGTTCCCGGCCACGGCAGCACCTTCTGGCTCACGGTCCGCTTGCGCCTGGGCGTCGAAGCGCCGCCGGCAACGCCCGTCGTGCCGGCCGAGTCCGCGGGCGACGCCCTGAGCCGCGATTTTCGGGATGCGCGCGTCCTGCTCGCCGAGGACGAGCCGGTGAGCCGCGAGGTCGCGCAGGCGGTCCTCGAGGAGCGCGGCCTGGCGGTGACGTGCGCGCAGGACGGCGCCGAGGCGATCAGGCGGTTCGAGGCCGGCACGTTCGACCTGGTGCTGATGGACATGCAGATGCCCGTGCTCGGCGGCCTCGACGCGGCGCGGGCGATCCGCCGCCTGGAGCACGGGCGCGACGTGCCGATCCTGGCGCTGACGGCGAACGCCTTCGCGGAGGACCGGGCGCAGTGCCGGGACGCGGGCATGGACGACTTCATCGCCAAGCCGATCGACCCGGAGGCGATGTTCCCGACGCTCGCGAGGTGGCTGAGGCGCCGACGCTAGTCGGCCGGGGTTGCCGCGCCCTCGCGCGTCAGCCGTCGAACCCGACGAAGCGCGCGAACTGCGTGACCGGCTCCCGGTGCGAGCGCACCCCGTTGGCGGAGAAGCCGTCGTCCGGATACCCCATCGCGATGCACGTGACGATGACTTCGTCCTCGGGAATCCGCGCCACCTCGCGCACGATGTGCGAGCGCATGATGCCCTGCCCGTTGACCACCGTGCCCAGCCCCCGGTCCCACGCCGCGAGGCAGATCCCGTAGCACAGCGCGCCGAGGTCGAAGTGCACGATCGCGCCCGGGTCGAGCTTGCGGTCGTACGTGAGCACGATCGACACCGGCGCGTCGAACTGGCGGAAGCCGCGCATCACCCAGTCCTGGCGCCGCGCCTTGTCGTCGCGCGCGATGCCCATCGCGGCGAACAGCAGCTTGGCGATCTCGACCTGCCGGTGGCGGTGCACGCCCTCGTACTCGCCGTGAGTGACGATCTCGCGCTGCACCGGCAGTCCCGCGCTCATCTCCTCGGTGTTGCGCCGGCGCACCTCGTCGAGCGGCGCGCCGGTCAGCACGTGGACGTGCCACGGCTGCGTGTTCATCGACGACGGCGCGCGGCACGCGACGTCGAGGATCTCCTCGATCAGCGCGCGCGGCACCGGATCCTTCTTGTAGCCGCGCACGCTGCGGCGGGACTGGACCAGCGATTCGAAATCCATCGGGGGCTCCGGGGCGGAAAGTGGCGCAATCCTGCGCGAAGCGGATGGTACACAGCCGCTCCGCGCGCCGGGCGCGCCGGCAGACCGGAAACGGATCGCCCGAACGGGGCAGCTCGCGGCGGCGAACGCGGGCGCGCAGGCGCCGCTCCGAGCCTCGGGGCGTGTGCCCCCAGACACGAACTCGGGGTACCCCAGTGACCGAAGTCATCGTTTCGGATCGACGGCGGGCGTAGTCTGATCGGGAAAGGAGCGCCGCGGTCGGGCCCCGTGCGGCCGGGCGCAATTCGACGATGCTCGCTTCGAGCGGCAGCCTTCGCACCCTGATGCTCGTCCTCGCGTACTACGCGACGGGCAAGCTGGGCCTGCTGTATGCCCCCGGCGACGGCTACGCGAGCGCCCTGTTCCCGCCCGCCGGGCTCGCCGTCGCCTACGCGCTGGTCCACGGCCATCACGCGCTCCCCTGGGTCTTCGCCGGCTCCTTCCTGCTGAACGCGTCGCCCGGGCTGGCAACCTTTGATCCGACCCCGGTCGGCCTCGCGATCGCCGCCGGCATCGCCGCCGCGTCGACGCTGCAGGCCGGGGCCGGGGCCGCGCTGCTCGCCCGCGTGCTCGGCCGGCAGTTCACGCTCGACGGCGGACACGTCGCCGTCCGGTTCTTCGGCCTGGCGTTCGTCGCGTGCCTCGTGGCACCGACGCTGGGCACCGCGGTGCTGCTCACGGCGGGCGCAGTCGCCGCGCCCGACGCCGCGTTCGTCTGGCTGACGTGGTGGGTCGGCGATGCCCTCGGCGTGGTGCTGATCGCCCCGCTCGTGCTCAGCCTGATCGGCGAGCCCAGCGCGGTCTGGCAGGCGGGCCGGCGCCGCCTGTGGACGCAGATGCTGTGCGGATTCGGCGCGCTCGCGGTCCTCGTGCAGTTCGTCGCCGCCTGGGAGCGCGAGAAGGTGCTCGCCGAGTTCCGCATCGAGGCGCAGCACGTCGCCGTCCGCCTCCAGACGAGCCTGTCCGAGCAGGCCGCGTTCGTCGAGCAGCTCGCCACGGTGATGTCCGGGCCCCACCCGATCGGGCGCGAGGAGTTTTCGCGCCTCGCCCGCCACGCGCTCGAGCGCTTCGGCACCACGATGCAGGCGATCGAGTGGGCGCCGCGGGTCGCCGAATCCGGCCGGCCCGCCTTCGAAGCGTCGCAACGCGCGGCGTGGCCGGCGTTCGCGATCCACGGGCGAGACTCGTCCGGGCGGCCGGTCGAGGCCCGAGGCCGCGAGGCGTACCTGCCGGTCACGTTCGTCGAGCCCCTGCACGGCAACGAGCAGGCGCTGGGCTACGACCTGCTCTCCGATCCCGGCCGCCGCGAGACGATCGATGCGTCGGCACGCAGCGCCCGGCCCGCGGCGACGCCGCCGCTTCGCCTCGTCCAGGAGCGCGCGCGCCAGCAGGGACTGCTGCTGGTCCGCT
>CAZYHJ010000185.1:0-3227 GCA_964646645.1 uncultured Saprospiraceae bacterium
GCTTGTGTTCAGGCTGGAAACTGCGGCCGCCATCGGTGGATACGGCAGCGTAGATGCCGGCTCCCCGCCACGGGGCTTTGTTGGCTTTGGCTGCTTCCAGATCCCGTTTGTCTATCCAGGCCAGAATTACGCGATTATCCGGCATGACGAGCAGCGACTCGAAGCGATGCGTTATTTCCGCACTATCGCGATGAACGGTTTGGACGGGCGAGAAAGTTTGACCATCAGTTGCTCTGGCGAACCGAATTGAGCCGGTATTAGGCTTGGGGAAGGGGTGGGTCCATGAAACCAGCAAGGCACCATCCGCGGCAAAAGCAATCTTTGGACGATTTTCGCCATCCGCAGAAATTGCCTCCGGTTGTGCATTGACGACTGCGGGAGGAGACCATGACCGCCCCTCGTCCGAACTGCGATAGACCATCACATGCTCGCCCTGCTTGGCAACTGCCAGCAATGTGCCGTCCGGGGCAAATACTGCCGAACTGCCCAGTTCCGGACGCGCCGCCTTGGCTGGCCGCATGGTCGGCACGGCATCCGCTGCCTGTGCGCCCTGTACCACCAATGCAAGCACCACTGCAGGCAGCAGGCCCCCCCCCTGGGGAAGGCTCTGCTTGACGGCAAAAATTACTCGCAAAAGCACTACTGCCAATTTATTGCCGTTCATCGTAACGCCCCGCCATGCATCAAAGATCAAACTTTATGCCAGCAAAGAAGGTCCGCTGGGCATAGGGATAAAGGGTGTAATACTTGGTGTTGGTAATGTTGTCGATCCCCAGCGAAGCCGACCATTGCTTGGCCAACCGATACACCACCTTTGCATCGAACACGCTGAAACTGCTGCGACCGCCATAGACACCTGGATTCGGGTCGGTGTATCGCTGGGCAGTCGTGTCGTAAAGCGCACTGTGCTGGCTGGCGCTATAACGCCAGCCCAGGCTGTACGACAGCGCATCGGAGGCATGGTACACACCCAGTAACGAAGCACGCCAAGCCGGAACCAACGGAATTTCAGTACCCTCCAGACCACGATTGGCCCGGTCTTCCGTGATGCGTGCATGAATGTAGCCAAGGCTACCCGAGACATTGAGGCCAGAAATCAGGAAATCGCTCGCTTGCAGCGAGGTCTCGATGCCATAGGTGCGAACCTTGTCGACGTTCTGGACGCTGCTGATGCTGTAACCCGGAATGGTCGTCAAATCGGTCTGGGAAATCAGCGCATCGCGTTTTTCTTCGCCGAATAGCGAAGTGCGCCACACCCCCTGCGCCAGGAAGCGCTCAACCGTGAACTCCCATGAATCAGCCGTCTCTGGCTTCAGATTCGGGTTGTTTGTCAGCGCTACGTTGTAGGGTGCCGGAAAGGCCGCAATTTCAGCGGGTGTCGGGGTAGCACCGCCAACCGTCTTGATGCCGACGTTTTTGAACAATTCGCCAACAGTCGGGAAGCGTACGCCACGCCCGTAGGAACCGCGCAGCATCCAGTCATCGGAAGCCTGGTAGGAGAGCGAAGCCTTGGGCGAAAACGCGTTCACGTTCTTGTCCTGATAGGTGACATTCGTCCCGTTGGCGTAATTACTGCCCTTCGAGGCCTCCCAGTACTCCTGCCGGCCGCCCACAACCAGTTTCCATTTCGGCGAGAACTGCCAAGCGTCCTGAATATAGAACGCATTCGTCGAAGTCTCGCCGCGCGAATTGGAGTTCAAGGCAGCAGGTGCGCTCGATTGCCAGCTACCGGCGGCAAGGTCGTACTTGTCGGACTTTGTCGTGTAGGTATCGCTATGGAAACCGAAGCTGACCTGGTGCTCGCTGCTGATATTGCCATCCGGTCGCCAGACCCCACGCAGATCGACGTTATGCCAGCCGGTTCCGTCGCCAAATGTGACCGATCCAGCCGTTGCTGCTGAACTCGGCGTCGTGCCGTAGTTGCCGGACGAAGCGCGAACGACATCCTTGTTCTGGTTGAAATAGCTGGCCACCATTTCCCAGGCCCAGGTGCCGCCACTATCCGATTTCAGCGATAGCCCGTGCATCATGAACACGATCTCGGCACGACTCATGCTGGGTGCGGTTAGCGTATAGTCCTGGCCGTTAATCCGTACGTACCGATAAGGATTGACCCCTGTTTTGGTGCCATAAATGGTGTTTCCGGCCGCATCACGCAGATAGCTATCGACCGTCTTGTCCGACGTGTTCTGCCAGATATTGAAGGTGTAGGTCGCGCGAACTGAAGGCGTGAAGTCATACGCGACCTTGATGGTCGCATCATCCTTCACAGTGTGATCGATACTGGTTGCCGCTGTGATGACCCGCTGGTTGTTGGCAATGTCGCGGTCGGATACTGCACCGTTGACCACGGTGTATTGTCCAGCGGCAGCCGGTGCCCCTGACTTGGCTGTCGCCGAGGTGAAATCAGTCGGATGACTGCGATTATCCAGGCGATCCACGCTCAGCCAGAACGACCAGTCACCGATCTTGTTGCCCAGGGTGGCTGCAGCATGTTGGCCGCTGAAATTATCGTCGGTGCCATACAGCTTGAAATTCTGAGTGAAGACATCCAGTTGGGCATGCGCCTCGAGCTTGCTCGGCATGTGTGTGCTCATCAGCACCACCCCACCGACCGAATTACCCGGGTAGAGCGCAGAGAAGGGGCCATAGATAACGTCAACCCGGTCGATCGAATGCTGAGACACCAGCCCCCAGCGTGGCCCGGGGCAGCAGCTGTTGGTCAGAAAGTTCGACAGCAGCAGGCCATCGGCATAGACGATGGTCTGGGCGCTTGAATTCACCCCATACATGCGCATGGCCAGGCCGCCATTAACATCGCCAATGAAGCGTTCGCGAACATGAACACTTGGCAGATAGGTCAAAGCACCCGATGAAGAAACCGAGTTGACGCTCTCACTGATTTGCTTGGCCGTAAAACTTTCTGTGCTGGCTGGTACGTTGGCCGGCAGTGCGGTTTTCTCGCTTTTAACGACCATTTCGCCCAGATGTTTATCTTCTCCCTGATCCGCAGCAAATGCACCTTGGCCAGGTAGAAAGGCCGTTGCAACGGCGAGCGCAATCGCCTTCATTCCAAAAATCTGCTTGTCCAATTCGACTCCCCCAACTAAAAAAATGCTCCCTTGGCAGGAGCAAAAATCACGGCGTCTGGTGCGCCGGTTCGGTTACAAATGCAATCTTCACGATGCTGGCCCGCTGGGCGGCAGCCATCACGTCGGCGACCTTTT
>CAZYHJ010000186.1:0-3210 GCA_964646645.1 uncultured Saprospiraceae bacterium
TCCTTGAGGAGATGGCCGCCCACGCCCGCGAAATTGGTCATGAGGGCGCGAAGTCCCACAGCGCTTCCGCCTACACGGTCCTGGCCGAAGACCTCCCGGGTCGCGAACTCCCAACCGGCTACGCCATCCGCGAGCTCTCAGGGCCAGAACGGGCGGCGCTCAGGGCGGGCCTGAAGTTCGAAAATGCCCTTGGAGAACCCGAAGAGCACCGCCGCATCGCCGCCTCCCGCACCGCCTTCGCCATCGTGGGCCCCGCCGGAACGCCGCTGGCCGTGGCCGGAATCTGGGACCAGTATCCAGACGTCGACGAAATCGGCGTCGATGTCCTCCGCGCGCATCGGGGCTCCGGATTCGCGGCCGCCCTCACCATTCACGCAACCTGCTGGATCCGCTCGGAAGGTCGAATTCCCCTCTACACCTACGGCTTCACGAACGTCCGTTCCATGAACAACGCCCTCGCCTGTGGCTACCGCCCGCTCGGGTTCATCGCCTCGGTGTACGTCCCTTCGGACCTGTCGGGCTAGCCGCCGTACTCCCAGCCGAGGTCCCGCTCGATCAGCATCTCGCCGGGGCGGATCCGTTCGCCGTCGATGCAGCGGCCGACGACGATCGTGTGGTCGCCGGCCTCGTGGAAGGCCTCGGCAGTGCAGGCTATCCAGCCGAGCGCATGGTCCAGGACTGGACAACCGTTGTCATGCAGCCCGTAGGGGATGCCCGCGAGCTTGTCGATGACCTGTGCCGCGGCCTCTTCGGAGCGTCCGCGCACTTTCTTCGCCTCGGACGGCATCACCACCGACCGCGCGATGTCGATGCCGTCTTTTTCGTGGAGCAGGTTGACGGTGAAGGCGCGTGTTTCACGGATGAAGCGCAGCGTGCGCGCATCGTTCTCGATCGACACTGCCAGCAGGCGCGGTTTGAACGACACCTGCATCACCCAGTCCGCCAGCATCGCGTTCATCGTCCCGTCGCTGCTGCGCGAACCGATGACATGCACGCCGTAGCTGAGCGCCAGTAGCGCTTTTTCCACTCCTTCAAGCTCGAGGGGCGACCCCGGCAGTTGCGGAAGTTCGGGATGAGTCACGGCGCGCTCCTCGGGCAGTGAGGTTGCTTCCATCTTCGCATGGCGCACGTTAGGACGCTGAAATGGCTCTATGGAAAGACCGGAGTGACGCAACGCGAAGCGATGCTATACTTCAGAAATCTAGCGTCTTGAAATCCAAAAAGGATAGTTGTAGCAAGAATGATAAGTTTCGAGAATCGGTTGTGGCGCCTCTCGGTGCTGTCCTTCGCGGCGTTTGCCGTCGTCGTTTCCGCGGCCGCCTGCGCCGGCGATGACGACGACGACGATACCGACGCCACCACCGGGCCCACCACCAGCGCCACTGCCGGGGCCTCCGCCAGCGCTTCCGCTCCCGCCGCCGTCTATCCCATGAAGGTGAAGGACCTGCTCGGCCGCGAAGTCGAAATCAAGTCTAAGCCCACCACCATCGTTGCGGTCAGCCCGACGGCGGTCGAACTCGTCTACGCAGCGGGCGGCAAGGTTGTCGGCCGCACCACGACCGCGACCTTCCCGGAAGAGGCGAAGTCGGCCAAGGAAATCGGCACCGCCTACCAGCCGAACCTCGAACAGATCCTCGCTCTCAAGCCGGACCTCGTGGTCGCGGACTCTTCGATCCACGCTCAGCCGGCGCTTCGCAAGCCGCTCGAAGAGCTCCCCGTTCCGGTCATCTTCGCGGGGGCCGAGAGCTACCAGCAGGTGCTCGACGGCCTGAAGCTCATGGGCCAGGTGCTCGATAACAAGGCCGCCGCCGACACGGTCATCGCGGGTATCGAAAAGGCGAAGGAAGACGCCAAGAAGGCCCTGGCCGGCAAGAAAGTGACTGCGCTCGCCCTCATCGCCGACCGTGACAACACGCTCTACGCCGCGAAGCCGAGCAGCTATGCGGGTGACATCCTCGCCCAGCTCGGCATCGAGAACCCGGCGGCCGCCCAGGCGGATTCCGGGCCCTTCCCGGGCTACACCACGCTTTCCGCCGAGAAGCTTGTGCAGTTCAACCCGGACTTCATCTTCGCCATCACGCCCGCGCCCGAACCAGCGCCGCGCCTCGCCTCGCTCATCCCGACGATCCCGCCGTTCAAGAGTCTGAAGGCCGTCACGGGCAACGACGTCGTCGATGCGAAGGTCGATTACTTCGTCCAGGCGCCGGGTCCCCGCATCGTCGAGGCGTTCAAGACGGTGGCCGCCGCCGTCAGCGCCCCGTAGGGGTCTAGACCGATACGATGGCCGGCATGGCAGCTGAGTCGGCACAGCAAGGGGGCGCGCTGAAAAGGCGCGCCTCATTGCGCTTCGCTGCCCCAACGGTCGTCCTGCTCCTCTGCATCGCGGGACTCTTCGCCGTTTCCATTCTCTCCATGAAGCTCGGCGCCGTGCACCTCAGCTGGGGCGAAGTCTGGAGCGGGCTCACCTCGGACTCAGACCCCCTCGCGCGGAACATCGTCTGGCAGATCCGCTTCCCGCGACTGCTCGATGCGATGATCGTCGGCGCCGCGCTCGCTGTCTCCGGTGCCCTCCTCCAGGGTGTCACCCGAAATCCGCTCGCCGACCCGACGATCCTCGGGGTGACCGCGGCCGCCGGCCTGGCGAGCGCCACGGTCATCGTGATCGACCCGCGGGTGCCCCAGTGGGGCATCGCTGCCGCCTGCGCCGGTGGCGGCCTTGTCGGCGCAGGGGTCCTCTTTGTCATCGCCTACCGCGGAGCTGTCTCTCCCGTGCGGCTGGCCCTCGCTGGCGTCGCCCTGTCCGCCTTTTTCGGCGCGGCGATCGTTGGCCTCCTGGCCAGTTCGCGCACCTTCCTCCAGACGAGCCTGGGGTTCCTCGCCGGGGGACTCTACGGCTCCGAGTGGCGCGACTTCCGGGCGATGCTTCCCTACATCGTCCCCGGCTTCGCGGGAGCCATGCTGCTCTCGGGCCGCCTGAACATCCTCGCCCTGGGTGATGACATCGCCGCGGGATTGGGCGTCGTCACCGACCGAACCCGGCTGGCCATCCTCGCCGTCGTCGGTGTCCTCACGGCGATGGCGGTAGCCACGGCCGGGCTGGTCAGCTTCGTGGGCCTCGTCTGCCCCCACCTCGCCCGCTATACCGTCGGTGGCGACAACCGCGCGCTCATCCCGGTCTCCGCGCTCTACGGTGCGCTGCTTGTGAGCCTG
>CAZYHJ010000187.1:0-3171 GCA_964646645.1 uncultured Saprospiraceae bacterium
ACAGGTAATCAGCCAATTCATCCAACACCTTGTAGGAGTCAGATTCCAGATTGACGGAATCGGCTTTAAAGTACAAATGATTGAGCCGGATCTTTTGACCCACAAACAATTGACCCGGGATCAACTCCGTGATCAGCACAGGTGAATAGGATTTTTGTCCTGATGAATACGTGCCTGATTTGACAGTGCCGGATGCTGCGCCTGATGTGGTTGATTTTGAAGATGTGCCACTGGCTCCGGATACACTACCTGTAACTTCATTTTTAACCGGAGGATCCGACACTTCAGCCACCAGGTCTTGTGGGAATAAAGGACATTCTATAGGTACGATCTCTGATAAATCATCGACCAACACATGGCCGTTGTATGCTTCCAGAATTGGTGTTTTATAAAAAGCTTCGATCGTGATGTACTTGTGTGTTTTCTGTGGCTGGAACGTAAATGAATATTTTTTCCAGGTTTCATTGGAGATGGCCGGAGACTCTCCAAGCAATTCAGCTTTATCGCAGAAATAATTTCCGCCCCAGATTAAGAGTACAGAGGGGCGAACAAAATTTTCAAGTTCATTGGTGCCCATTTGCATGGTCTTACTCGTCGCGCTTTTATATTGGGAAGAGCGGGCGAGGAAAGCATTAAAAGAATAGCATACACCAGCCTGAATAGGTTTTGTGAGCGCCTGGGAAAGCGATTCGTAGGTGTCATTTGCCCTGGTCACCATGCCCAGATAGGAATTGCCATCATAGGGCGGCATACTTACTTCCCATGCATTATTGGTGACCGGATGGATGTCCGGCGGGCTTTCGGAAGGAAATTTGCTCAGGCCGCAATCATGCCATGCTTTTATGGAAGGCATGCCGGGTACCCCTTTTCGGGGCATATCCTCAAATGAGGGATTCTGCAGCCTGATGGTTTCCTGCGCAGGGAGAGACAACACCGCCACTAAGGCAAGTCCTGTTGCGATGAAAAAACCTTTATCAAACATGTTTTAGGTCCTTTTCTGTTTTCGTGTATAACAAACAATACCGAAAAAATACTCCATTTGTTGAGTCAAAGTACCTCCGGTAAACGGAATATTAGACAACGGTGGTGTATCTGTCTACGGAAAGGAAGCCGTCTTAGCAAATCGTTAAGAGAACGCATTAATTCCGGTGATATCATGCCCGGTGATCAGCAGGTGGATATCATGGGTTCCTTCATAAGTCAAAACGGTCTCCAGGTTCATCATATGCCGCATGACAGGGTACTCATTGGTAATCCCCATGCCCCCATGGATCTGACGAGCCTCCCTTGCGATCTCCAGGGCCATGTTCACGTTGTTTCGCTTGGCCATAGAGATTTGAGCCGGGGTGGCTTTGCCTTTATTGGCCAGGGAACCCAGACGCCAGCATAAAAGCTGCGCCTTGGTGATCTCTGTGATCATTTCGGCAAGCTTCTTCTGGGTCAGTTGGAATCCTGCCAGCGGCCTGCCAAATTGTTCGCGCTGCAGGGAATAACGCAAGGCGCTGTCATAACAATCCAATGCTGCGCCAATGGCTCCCCAGGCGATCCCGTACCGTGCTTTCGACAAGCATGATAATGGACCCTTTAGTCCCTTGATTTCAGGGAAAACGTAGGATTTTGGCACCCTGACATCTTCAAATACAAGTTCACCGGTGATCGAAGCTCTCAACGACCATTTGCCATGAATTTCCGGGGCGGAAAAACCTTTCAAGCCTTTTTCCACAATCATCCCCCGGATAACATCTTCCTCATCTTTCGCCCAAACGACCGCCAGATCAGCCACGGGACTATTGGTAATCCACATTTTGGCACCGTTCAGGATATAGGCATCACCGTCATCTACGATCCTCGTGGTCATGCCACTTGGATTAGATCCATGGTCTGGTTCGGTAAGGCCAAAACAACCTATCATTTCACCTGAGCCTAGCTTAGGCAGGAATTTACGCTTGTGCTCTTCAGAAGCATATCGGAAGATCGGATACATCACCAGCGAACCTTGGACAGATGCCATGGACCGCACACCGGAATCTCCCCGCTCCAGTTCTTGCATGATCACGCCATAAGCCATTTCATCCATCCCGCCTCCACCATATTCCGAAGGAATGCTGGGACCGAAAGCGCCGATTTCAGCCAGGCCCTTAAAAAGGTGGGTTGGACATTCGGCACGATTGGAATAATCTTCAATGATCGGACTGACCTCCTGCTTCACCCATGCCCTGACGGCCTCCCGGGCGAGTAAATGGTCCTCACTCAATAATTCGTCAATATTGTAGTAGTCGTGACCCTGGTAGAGGTCTGTTTTTACGCTGGTTTTCACCGACATAGCTTGTTTTTTTACTTGGAGTGGCAAAGATAACCCGTTATGAGCAAAAGGCATATCGTATCCGCCTAAGGCGGAGAAGATCCCGCATTGCTGCGAAGCCAATAAGCGGGAGGGCATAGGATAGGGAAAATAGGAATCAGGAGTCAGGAAATAGGATTCAGGAGAACTGTATTTTACAGACAATCTCCTTATATGGTAGTGCTGATCTATTTTTGCAATACACCTTAAATCATCTTATAGATAAAAGCCTGATTCCTGACTCCTGATTCCTGACTCCTGATTCCTAATCCCTGATATATTACTTTAAATGGCAACCATAACATTACAAGGCATCTCCTTCTTCGCACATCACGGCTACTATGCACACGAACGCGTACGCGGAGGAAATTATCTCATCGACGTGAGCATGGATGCGGATATCGAACGGGCCGCGCTGACTGATGATCTTCACGCCACCATCAATTATGAGATCGTCTATCAGATATGCAATGATATCATGGAACAACCTGTCCGGTTGATTGAAACATTAGCCTATCGAATTGCCCACGAATTGAGAAAAGAGTTTCCGGACACAAAAAACATCCAGGTCGTCATTCACAAATTGAACCCGGAACTGGGCGGCGCCGTGCATAGCGCACAGGTGAAGTATGATCTGTGAAACGTGAAACGTCAGTCGTGAGACGTGAGTTGTGAATTGTGAATTGTGAATTGTGAGTTGTGAGTTGTGAATTGTGAGTTGTGAATCGTCAGTCGTGAGTTTTGAATTATTGCCTGCTCCCTGATTCCTAACTCCTGATTCCTGATTCCTGATTCCTGAGTCCTGACTCCTGATTCCTGACTCCTCACAG
>CAZYHJ010000188.1:0-3034 GCA_964646645.1 uncultured Saprospiraceae bacterium
GCCGGCGCAGCGGGTCGGCGCGCGCTGGCGCGACCTCTCGCTGAGCGGCCTGTGCGTGCACGCGCCGGTCCCGGTCGAGCCCGGCAGCGTGGTCCGGGTCGCGGACGCGGTGCTCGACGCGACCGCGCTCGTGGTGTCGTGCCGGCGCGAGCGCGACGGCTTCGTCGTGCACGCGCGCATGCTCACCGCGCGCTTCGAGCGTCCGGCCGGCGTGTTCGTGTCCGCACGCGCCTGACGCCGGCGCGGGCCGGCGCGCGCGGGCATTCGGGACGCCCGGCTGGCGTGGCGCATGCCGACGCGCCCGGCCGGGCTTCGGGCAGTCGCCTGGCCGTTCGACCGGCTTCGCCGCCCAGCCGATCGGAAGGCATCGCCTGCGCAGCCCATCGGTAGAATCGGCGTCCATGGACTGGGCCCACGCCAAGCCTGTGATCGTGATGCTCGCGCTCCCGCCGGCGGGGCCGCTCGTGCTCGCGCTGTTCGGTCTGCTGCTCGCGCTGATCGCCGGCGCGCGGTGGGCGTGGCTGCGCGGCGCCGCCCGCGCGATGGTCGTGCTCGGCGTGGCGCTCGCCTGGTTCACGTCCTGCGGCATCTTCAGCGGCCCGCTGATCGCATGGCTCGAGTCCGAGAACCCGGTGGCGCTCGACCCGGATCGCCTGCGCGACGAGATGAGGGGGCGCGACCCGCCCGGCGCGATCGTCGTCCTCGGCGGCGGCGTGCGCGTGAACGTCGCCGAGCGCCCGAGGCACCAGACACCGAACGCGTTCACGCTGGAGCGTCTCGCGCAGGGCGTGCTGCTCGCGCGGGCGAGCGGGCTTCCGATCCTCGTCACCGGCGGGCGTCCCCCGCGGACGGAGGAGTCGGAGGCGCGCACGATGGCGCGGGCGCTCGAGACGCAGTTCGGCGCGCGCGCGCGCTGGGTCGAGGAGCGCGCCGCCGACACCGCCGGCAACGCGAACGAGACCGCGCGCCTGCTGAAGGCGGCGGGCATCCGGCGCGTGGTGCTCGTGACCCACGCGTATCACATGCGCCGCGCGCGGCCCGTCTTCGAGGCGGCGGGGCTGTCGGTGATCGCCGCGCCGCACGGGTACGGAGGCAGCACCGACGCCGCCGTGTTCACGGATTTCGTCCCGACGTCGACGTCGATCCAGTGGAGCTGGCTCGGCGTTCACGAGGCGGTCGGGCTGCTGTGGTATCGCGCGCAGCGACTGATGTAGCCGATGCCGGTCCGAAGTGGCCGCGCGTCCCCGCGCCGCCACGAGCGCGTCACTGCCCGTCGAGTGACTGCGCGATCCGGTAGAGCCCCTCGAGCACGAGGTTCTCGTGGTAGCGGAAGTCGATCGTGAGCCGCGGCCCGAGCGTGCGCGCCGCGCCCCCCGAGATGATGCACACGAGGTCCGGGTAGTGGCGCTTGTGCTGGTAGTACAGCCGCTCGACAGCGCCGGCCTGCGCGTGCGCGCAGCCCGACGCGATCGCGTCGACGGTCTGGCGCGGGTAGTCGACGTACTCCCCCTGGGAATCGGGCAGCGCCGCGGTCTGCTCGTGCAGCACGCGCTGCATCAGGCCCAGGCCGGGCATGATCGCGCCGCCGACGAACTCGCCGTCGGCGCTGAGCAGGTCGATCGTCGTGGCGGTGCCGCACACCGCGACCAGCGCCGCGCGGTCGCCCACCAGCGCGCGCGCGCCGATCATCGCAGCCCAGCGGTCGCTGCCGAGCTGCCTCGGGTTCAGGTAGCCGTTGGTCACGCCGCACTGCTCGGCCTGCGACGAGATCCAGTGCGGCTCGGGCGCGTCGGGCCAGACCTCGATCGCGCGCAGCAGCGGGTTGCGCAGCCGCGTGCCGGCGACGTTCGAGATCACGATGACGTCGGGACGCGGCTGGTCCTTCCACATCATCGTGAGCGACGACAGCTCGTCGTGGAGCACGCGCCCGTAGCTCGAGCAGATCTCGGCCGCCGGCACGCCGCGCGCGCCGTCCGGCGGATAGCGGCCCCACTTCACGAAGGTGTTGCCGATGTCGACGAGCAGGTAGGCCATCGGTGGGGAGGCTGCTGGCTTGGGCAAGACTTGGGCTCCGTCAGGCGCGTTGGAAGACGGGACCGAGCGGGCGCAGCCTCAGGCCGTCGCGCAGTCGCGTCCAGGGAAAGTCGGCCGGGTCCGCGAGCGCCGGCCCCGGAGCGCGCACCACCAGCACCTCGCGCGCGATCGGCTGGAAGTCGGCGCGGAAGTGCACCGAGCTCTTGAGCGCGACGACGCGCTGGCGCGCCGGCTCGACGCCGAGGTGGCGGAACATCTGCTGGTCGGCCGCCTGGCACTTGCGCGACGCGAGCGCGACCTGCACGCCGCCCTGGCGCAGCAGCGCCATCGGCCCGAGGTTCATGCGAAAGCCGCGGAACATCGGGCCGGTGCACGTGAATTGGCCGTCGCCCAGGCGCTCGACCGTGAAGCGTCCGCCCAGCGGCTTGCGTCCGGGCACGCCCGAGATCTCGCCGAGCTCGAACTCGAGCGCGGCGCCCTGGCCGGCGTCGTGCGCGCGCGCGGCCGACGCGGGGTCGATCAGCAGGCCGAGCACCGCGTCGCGCGCCTGCTGGCGCAGCAGCGCGGCGAGCAGGTCGGTGGTGTCGCCGTTGCCGCCGGCGCCGGGGTTGTCCTGGGTGTCGGCGAGCACCACCGGCGAGCCGGGCTCGCCGCGCGCCATCGCGCGCCGCACCGCGTCGTCGGGCGAGAGCAGCTCCAGCACGAAGTCCTTCTCGGCGTCGACGACCGCCGCGGCGAACTGCGCCACCGCCGCCTCTGTGGCGGTGGCGTCGGGCCCGTAGCCGACGACGGACATGCCGCACTCGTCGAAGTCGGCCATCGGGAAGCCGGGCGCGAACGACAGCGCGACGCCGCTCGCGTGCTCGATGCGCTGGAGCAGCTCGAACAGCCCGCGGCACGGCTCGATGAACGTGCTCTGCGACGGAATCCCGGTGAGGTAGTCGAATTGCCGGAACGCCTTGCTCAGCCGCTGGCCGGACGCGAGCATGCGCACGAGCAG
>CAZYHJ010000189.1:0-3018 GCA_964646645.1 uncultured Saprospiraceae bacterium
CCCCGCGCTCGACCTCCGGCTCGATGCCGGCGAACTCACCGCCCTGGACACCGCCAGCCGCCCGTTTCTCGAAGCCGGCGGCGTCCATGCCGACGGAGGGAAGCCCGGCCCGCGCGCGCTTGTGGTCGCCCGGAAGTCCGCCAAGCAACGGCTGCGGCGCTTCCGCAGGTAACCGCCCGGCTACTCTCGGGCGATTGGCAGCGGCGAGGCGTGCGTCGTCGCGGGCGGGATCGGCTCTGTCCCGTCCTCGTTCAGCACCAGGAAGCCGCAGTCGCACGGGTGCTGCTCGAGGTTGTAGTGGTACTTGTAGACCTCGAGTAGTCCCGAGACCGCCCGCAATCCCGCACCCGGCAGGGCGAGCTTCACCGCCAGCGAGACATCCTCGATCTCGTCGATGTTATCGGCGTAGGCATAGAGGAAGCTGCCGCCAGGGAAGAGCACCGTCTTCGCCGGCGGTGCTGGCCTGTAGTCGCCCCGGATCGGTACGGCCGCCCGGTAGGGGATCCGCCCTCCGGCGTCCGGCGCCATTGCCCAGCCCAGCGCGGCGATGTCGATCCGGCCGAGTGCGGGCCGGGTCCGGAGCCGCCACTCGTTGAACGTATCGAACAGCCGGGCCATACCGGCGAAGTCGGCGGCGACGCCCGAGTCGTCGTCGGGCATCGCCGTCAGAGCGTCTTCAAAGTACGCGAGCCGCATCTCCGGAAGGCGCGCGAGCCAGATCCGGCGTTCGCTCACGGGATGGCACCGAGCTCCTTGAGCGAGGCGATCCGGTCCCAGTCGTACCCGAGCTCTTCGAGGAGGATCGTCTCGGTGTGTTGGCCCAGTTCCGGCGCCCAGTGGCCCGGCTTCGCCGGGGTGCCGTAAAAGTCGGCCGGCGTGTTCACCTGTTCGACCGGGCCTTCGGGCGCGTCGACTTTCACGATGGCGCCCGCCGCCCGGATGACCGGGTCGGCGACGACCTCGGCGAGGTTCTGTACGGGCGCGAACCAGACGTCGTTCGCGTCGAAGATCGGACCCCATTCGGCCAGCGTCTTCGTCGCGAGAATGCGGTCCATCGCCTCAACCAGTTCCGGGGCGTTGTCGCGGCGCGCCGGGATGTCTTTGAAGCGCTCGTCGCCGGCCAATTCCGGCGGGTTGCCGACCGCGCGCAGGAAGTCCGGCCAGTGGCGGTCGCCCTGGAGCATCAGCAGGTAGAACCAGTGCCCGTCTTTGTCCTGGAACGGGTTGATCAGCGGGTTCGGCGCATGGAAGCGGTCGTAGGGCGGCGTGTAGGGCATCCCGGTCCGGAGCTGGGTGTTGGTATCCCAGCCCATCATGTACACGCCGATGCGGGCGAGCGAGACCGCGACCCGCTGGCCCCGGCCGGTCTTCTCGCGGTTGAAGAGGGCAGCGGCGATGGCGCCGGCCGCGTTCGAACCGGTCATGTGGTCGCCCATGCCGCCGCGCTGCAGCGGCGGGCTCCCTCCCGCCGGTGTCAGCCCCATCACGACACCCGCGCGCGCCCAGAAGGCGCCGACGTCGTAGGCGGCCCGGTTCGCTTCCGGCGTGTCCGGCCCGTAGCCCGTGACGTTGCAGTAGATCAGTCCCGGGTTGGTCGTGGAAAGCTTCTCGTAGGTCATCCCCAGGCGTTCCAGCGCGCGCGGGCGCATGTTGGAAACGAAGACGTCGGCCGCGTCGATCAGGTCGCCCGCGATGTAGCGCGCGTCCTCCACCTCCAGGTCGAGGGCGATGCTGCGCTTGCCGCGGTTGTCGAGTTCGAACGGGGGGTTCATCACGGCGCCGAAGGCGGCCCCAAGGCCCCGGAACGGGTCGCCTTCGGGCGGCTCGATCTTGATCACGTCCGCGCCCCAGTCCGCGAGGATCGCCGTGCATGACGGCCCCGCGACCCAGACGCCCATCTCCACGACCTTGATGCCTGCCAGTGGTCCCGACATACGCCCTCCGCGCTCGCTGTGGTGGGGCGCATTCTACGGCGTTGGGGCCCGCCCGTCGGACGGGCCGGCTACCCGCGCAGACCGGACGCGATCCACTCGATGTGCTCGTTGTAGTGGTCCCAGGTGTTCCCGTGGACCCATCCGGCCACCGGGTTCGGGTTGTGCGCCGCGTCGCCCGGCTGGTAGTCCGAATACGGACGGCCAAGATCGTCCTGCGACATAGACTCGAGCTGGGCGATGACCTCCGCGTGGACGGCGGCGCTCTCCGCGAGGACGTCGCCGAGCGGGCGGCCTGCCGCGGCAACGGCGACCTGGGCGTTGATGGCGTCGGTGTCGTGGCCATCCCAGAGATCCCGCGGGACGTTCATCGCATCGCCGCGGTGCTGCTTCCGAAGCAGACCAAGCAGCGAGCGCTCCCAAGTGGCCACATGCGCCAGGTGTACCTTCGTGCTCCACCCGTCGCCCAGCGGCCGCTCGAGCTGTTCCGGGGTCAGCGGCGCCACCACCCCCTGTAGCGCGTCCCAGCGGTCCCCGATGCGCGCCATCAGCGCGTCCTTCGTTGTTGGCAGGTCGGGCATTCGCGGTCTCCTCCGTGTCGCCACGTCAACGCGATTGGGGCCGAAGCGTAACACCCGCACGCGCGCGCCCACGCGGGTTTTTGGGAAATGAAGCGGCGCCCGCGTTGCCGCGGGCGCCGTCGCTGAAGGGCCGGAGGGGCGCTCTACGCTCGCGGGAGCCCGAGGCCGCGCGTGGCGATGATGTTGCGCTGGATCTCGCTCGTGCCGCCTTCGACGGTGTTCGCGGTCGAACGCAGGTACTGGTACTTGTAGCGCCCGTAGCGGGAGGCGTCGACGCCTTCCGTCTTCGAGTCGAGCTGGCCGTAGAGGCCGAAGACCTTCATCGCCGTGCGCGCGATGCGCTGGTTCAGCTCGGTGCCGTACAGCTTGGCGACGCTGGCCTCATGGCCGGGCGCGACGCCTTCCTTGGCCTGGATCGAAATGATCTTGAGGCTCATCTGCGTCGCCACACCGGCTTCGACCATGCGGTCGACCAGTTCGTACTTCACAGAAGGGTTGGACTTGAG
>CAZYHJ010000190.1:0-2960 GCA_964646645.1 uncultured Saprospiraceae bacterium
CCCCGTGTTGCTCTTTTCTCATCCTCCCGCATGCAAACCCCGGGGGCGACCTACGCGCCTCTAAACCATCATTTCGAATAGGCAGAATACATGTCGCTCCATACTGTCCGAACCGACCGGACGACTTGTTTCACGTATTGACAAGACACATGGGCAGAAATCTCCTGCAAGAAACAAGACATGGAAACCAACTAAGCGAGAAAGCCAACCCGGAGGCCAGAAGCCAGCAGAATAAGTAGGTGAGTTTATGGAGCGACGAGGTTTTTTGTTACTTTTTTTCCGGAAAAAAAAGTAAAACCAAGCTCCTCGTGCAACGAGATCAATAAATAATCACCGGCATAATCAACATCATCACCTCCTCATGCTCCGCCTGCTCATCAGGATAGATGAGCACAGGCTTGCTGGGCACAGACATGGTGAGATGAATTTCTTCCTGCGTCAAAGCATTGAGCAACTCGATAAAGAAGCGGGCATTGAAAGCGATGTTCATCGCGTCGCCTTCATATTCACATACGAGTTGTTCGCTGGCTTCATTGGAGAAATCAAGATCCTTGGTAGTGATCGTAAGGCTGTTATCTGCAAGCGTAAAAAACACCTGGTTGGTGGTACGATTAGCAAAGATGTTGATCCGGCGCAGCGCCCCTAACAACGAAGTGCGGCTCACGTACACGACGTTTTTATTGCTCACCGGAATAACGGCATTGAAATCCGGATAAGCCTGGTTGATCAACCGGCAGATCACTTCAGTGTCTTCAAACCGGAAGAATGCATGAGACTTGTTGTACTTGAGATAGACATTGCCCTCGGAAGGTGTGGCGCCTTTCAACAATGACATGGCTTTTTTGGGAATCACAAAAGAACCGGTCTGCTCCGTAGCGGTACCGAGTGCATGATAGCGCACCAGTTTATGACCGTCACTGGCCACAAAAGTGATTTTATTGAAGTCCACCACGACATTGACCCCGGTCATCGCCGGTCTCATCTCATCGGAGGTGGTGGCAAAAATCGTATAGTTGATTCCGGCCATCAACCGGTCCACAGGAATCATGATTTCAGGATCAGTGGAGGTAGGCAGTGCCGGAAAATCATCCGGTGGATCAACCGCCATTTTATACATACCCGTTTCCGTAGTCAGCACCAGGGAGCGCTGCTCGAGGTCTGCTTCAAAAGTCACCATTTGATTCGGCAACGCCTTGAGGGTTTCAAGCAATATTTTGGCAGGAATCGCTACTGCACCGTTTGTCTTGCTTTCCACCTGCATGCGTGTCGAGATACTGGTTTCCAGGTTGGTGGCCGTGATGGTCATCGTCCCCTTTTTGATATCCACCAGGAAATCTTCTGTAATGGCCAGTACCGGGTTGGTATGAATGGCCCCGGCGACCACATTGAGATGCTTCAGTAATTCAGCTGATGAGACTTTAAATTCCATGTTTCTGTTTCAGTTTAGTGGCTTTTGCGAGGCTCGCTCTCCAAGCGTATCATAAAAGGCAAAGTTAACCCTCCGCGACAATATTTTCCGGCCATCTCTCCACATCGTTATTCACATTGATGGCCACCATGAGGTTGTGATTACCTTTGCATCAATGGCACCATCCAAATCCGCGCCCCCCATCCGGGAGATCACATCACTTTCGTTACCGACCTATACCTCCGAAGTCCTTGAAAACGGGATGAAGTTCTTTATGCTTCCCGGAGGCACCGAACCTGTCATGCGTATGGAGATCGTATTCCGGGCTGGCGCTACGTATGAAGCCAAACCCGGTGTGGCTGAAGTCATGGCGGGCCAACTGTCTGAAGGGACCATCCACTTGAATTCAGCAGCCCTCGCCGAAAAGGTAGAATTCCTGGGCGCAACGCTGTTTACCCGCGGAGGTGTGGATACCATCAGGATCCGGTTGCTGACCCTGACCCGTTATTTTCCCGAACTGATCAATATCGTTCGTGAAGTCATGCTTTTTCCGGCATTTGATCCCGGCGAACTCAAACTCTATACCGACAACAAGATCGAGCGGCTGCAGATAGACCTTAAAAAAAATGAGGTCCTTGCCTACCGGCATTTGACCGAGGTGATCTTCGGCCCGCAGCATCCGTACGGCAAAAATGTGTTTCCGGAAGATTATCGGGCCATTACTACAGAGGATCTCCGCGATCATCACCGTAAGCATATCAAACCCTCCAGGGGGATGATCCTGGTTTCAGGCGCTTTTGGGGAAAAGGAAACTGAATTGATCCGGGAGGTTTTGGGCACATGGAAAAACGGAGAGGATGATGGAGATATCTATCCCGAAGTACCGCAGACCAATGGCCAATCAGGCTACCTGGCCTATGACGGGCCACAGCAGCATCAGGCGGCGATCAGAATAGGCCGGAGATTATTTCCACAATCGCATCCGGATTTCAATGGCCTGTTTGTGCTCAATACGATCCTCGGTGGCTATTTTGGCAGTCGCCTTATGGCCGAAATACGTGAAAATCAAGGCCTTACCTACGGAATTTACTCCAGTGTAGACTCCTTTGCGGCAGACGGATGTTTCTATATCAGTACCGAAACCGCCACGGCTAATACGGATCATGTCATTGAGGCGATCCAAAAGGAAATGGTCAGATTGCAGCAGGAGCTGATTCCGGACGAGGAACTCCGGATGGCCAGAAATTATCTCATGGGACACCTGATGACCCAGATTGATGGGCCGTTTGCCACGCTCGACTATATCAAATCCCTTAAGATTGAGCGACTTCCGGATGCTTCCTTTGAGCACCTGGTCCAAACCATCCAACAGATCACCCCTGACGAATTGAGAGATCTGGCGGTGAAATACCTTGATCCCGCGGGATGGGTCACGGTCGTGGTGAAATAGCGTGTTTAGTCTGAAAATCTGTGTTTTAAGGGCTGAAATTTCTGTATTTTTGGAAAAAACGGTTTCTTTGTATCCCTTTTAGAAAAAGCGCGGAATCGACCC
>CAZYHJ010000191.1:0-2944 GCA_964646645.1 uncultured Saprospiraceae bacterium
TGCGCAGCAGCGACAGCAGGAACGCGATCCACAGGAACACGCGCAGCGCCTCGACGGCGCCCATCACCGGCGCCGGCAGCCGCGCGCCGCTCATCATCGCGGCAAGCACGATCGCCCACGCGGACTCGCCCAGCAGCGCCGCGATCAGCAGCCGGCCCGCGCCCGCCGGAGCCTGGCGCACGAGGAGCAGCAGCGCCAGGCCGAGGTACGCGACGCCCGCGGAGGCAAAGCCGACGGCCGCCAGCCCGTTGAGGGTGATCACGGCGGGGTCACCGTGGGGCGACGGCCGCGCCGGCGGCGCGGGTCACGGCATGGCCGACGGCGTCGGCTCGGACCACGACCGTGGCGAGGAGGGCGGTCGCCGCGCGCGCCATCTACCGGGCCCCCTTGCCCAGCAGCACCACCTGCGCCGTCTCCACCAGGATCAGCAGGTCCAGGAACAGCGAGTGGTTCTTCACGTAGTACAGGTCGTACTGCAGCTTGGCCAGCGCGTCCTCGACCGACGCCCCGTACGGATAGCGCACCTGCGACCACCCGGTGACCCCCGGCTTCACGCTGTGGCGGACGTCGTAATACGGGATCTCGGTGAGCAGCTGGCGCACGAAGAACGGCCGCTCCGGGCGCGGGCCGACGAAGCTCATGTCGCCGCGCAGTACGTTGATGAGCTGCGGCAGCTCGTCGATGCGGGTCTTGCGAATGAAGCGCCCGACCATCGTGACGCGGTCGTCGTTGGCACCCGCCCAGCGCGGCGTGCCGTCCTTCTCGGCGTCCTGGCGCATCGAGCGCAGCTTCAGGATCGTGAACGGGCGGCCGCCCTGGCCGGTGCGCTCCTGCCGGTAGAAGATCGGCCGGCCGGTCTCGATCAGGATCGCCGCCATCGCGGCGAGCAGGATCGGCAGCGTGACGATCAGCAGCGCCAGGCTCACGACGACGTCGAACATGCGCTTGACCGCGTCGCGCGTGATGCCCTGGTCGAAGCCCTCGCCGAAGATCAGCCAGCTCGCGCGCAGGTTGTCGATCTTGAGCACGCCCTTCTCGCGCTCGTAGAACGAGGCGAGGTCCATCACGCGCACGCCGCCGAGCTTGCAGTCGAGCAGCTGGCGCAGCGGCAGCACGCCGCCGCGGCGCTCGCGCACCGCGATCACGATCTCGGAGACGCGCAGGTCGTCGACGGTGCGGCGAAGCTGGTCGTGGTTGATGCGCCGCTCGGGCTCGCCGGCTTCGCGCTCGGCGATGACCGGGTAGATGCCCGCGTACTGGATGCTGCGGCTGCGCTCGCCCTCGTGCAGGAAGCGGATGACTTCCTCGCACTCGGGGCCGTTGCCGACCACGAGCACGCGGCGCCGCGGCAGGCCGAGGTCGGTGACGCGGAAGAACAGCAGCCGCACCATGACCACGCCCGCCAGCGCCAGCACCGAGGTCATCGCGAACACGCCGCGGCCGATGTAGGTGGCCGGGAAGACGTAGAAGACCGCGCTCATCACCATCAGCGCCAGCCCGTACGCGACCAGCAGGCGCTGCACCGTGGAGCGGAACGGCTCGGTCTGCTCCTGATACAGGCCCAGCGCCGTCATCAGCAGCAGCATCACGACCGTGAAGACGCCGGCTTCGGCGATCGGCAGCGGCCCGCCCAGGCGCACGAAGCGGACCTCGAAGCCCATCACCACGGCCTGGAACAGCACCGCCGCCTCGATCGTCGTGAGCAGCAGCGTCCGGACCGACAAATAGTGATTGAACAGGCGAATCATCGTGCGGGCGGCGGGGGCAGTGCAGGGGGGATGGCGCAGATTAGCGCCGGGCCGGATTGCGCTAAGTGAAATCGCGCACTCCTCCGCGATGGACGGTCGGTGATGTCGTGAAATTTTTCACTGTAAGCATAACCGACACTTCCGGGCGGGCCGGCGGGGTTCCCCGCGGAGCGCCCGGGGATCACCCGATGGGGTGCCCGTCGGTCAGCGAGGCTCGCCGGGAGGGGTGAGCGGATCCTGGCGGAAGAACGCCGCGAGCTCGCGATACCAGTCGGGAAACGCGCCGGCGAGCACGTCGGGCGCGACGAAGAACGCCTCGCCGGAGACCGCGAAGAACTCCGCCGGGTCGGTCGCGGCGTAGGGGTCCAGCGCGAGGCGCCCGTAATAGGCGTCGGCTTCCGGGCTCTCGGGGTCGACGTGGCGCGGGATCGCGTCCTCGACGCGGTCGACCTCGTCGCAGAAGGCGTCGTAGGCGTCCTCGAGCGCTTCGACCCAGCGCCGGCGCCGGCCGGGGGGCAGCGGCGGGACACCGTCGGCCTCGCCGTCGGCCATGTCGAGCTTGTGGACGAACTCGTGGATCGTGACGTTCCAGGTCGGCACGTCGTCGGGGTCGTCGCCGGGGGCGACGTCGGCCCACGACAGCACGACCGGGCCGCCGTCCATCGCCTCGCCGGCCAGCGCCTCGGTGCTCTCGTGGACGACGCCGGCGTCGTCGGTGCGGCGCCGCGGCACCAGGAACTGGTCGGGGTAGACGACGATTTCGACGAAGTCGGAGTACGCGCCCAGGCCGAGTTCGAGCACCGGCAGGCAGGCCTGGAACGCGATCGTGCACGCGACGATCGCGGTCGGCTCGAAGCCGTGGACGCCGCTGATCGTCTTCGTCGCCAGGAACGCGTCGCACAGGGCGCGCAGGCGGGCGATGTCCGCGTCGCCGAGGTGGTCTGCGTACGGCATCGAACGGCGGGCGGTCTCCCAGGTGGCGTCGTCGATGCCGGCGTCCTTGCGCCGGAACCAGGGCAGGGCCAAGGGCGGATTCCTATAATGCGGTATGAGCAGGGAGTCTATCGCCATCGAGACGCAGCACGGCACGGGGAATGCGCTGGAACACGACGCCGGGCGGCCGGCGGCCGACGGCAGGGTGCGGCCCGGGAACGGCGTCGGGGCCTCCGGGGTCGCCGAGGCCGCCGAGGCCGCCG
>CAZYHJ010000192.1:0-2942 GCA_964646645.1 uncultured Saprospiraceae bacterium
TCCGTCGGCGTTCCGTTCAACCCAACAGTCAAATGCTCTGTAGTACCGTATGTTTCTTGCCACGTATGTATCCCCGTCGAGATGTTTCGGGGAAAACTTAATTTTGCCTCGATAGGAATTGCCTTCTTACCAGAACGAACAATAAAGTCTATCTCTTTCTTATCCTGTGTCCGCCAATAGAGAATATTGTCTGATCCATGTAATTTTGTCAACTCGGCAAATAGGCTGGTTTCAAACACAGGACCCAATAGTTCCCTTTGCAATTGCTTGAGCCATAGTATTTGCATTAAACCCGTATCGTAGAAAAATATCTTGGGCGTTTTCGTCAATTCAGAACGAATATTACGGCTGAACGGGCGCACAAGGCGCAGGATATAGGTTTGTTCCAACAGAAACAAGTAGCGCTCAATGGTCTCTCGTGAGAGAGAACAGGTGGAAGCCAGTTCGCTGATGTTCAACAGGTTTCCGCTTTGTGAAGCTAGTATTTCAAGAAGACGGTTGAATTTGTTGACATCCTTAATTTCTGCCAGGTCACGAATATCCTTGCGGATATAAGTGTCAACAATCTGCTGTAGGTATTTTTCCTTCACGCTGATTTCAGGCGTAAGCACGATTTTTGGATACCCCCCATACAATGCAAACTCAACGAATAGGTTTTTCAATTCGGCGGTTTTCTTTTCGGTATAGCGTTCCGCTGGGACGAACGGAACGTTCCTGAACAACAGAAATTCACGGAAAGAAAGCGGATAGATCTCAAAATTGACGGTTCTGCCAACCAAAGAATCCTTGAACTTGCTCTTCATCTCAAAACTGGATGAACCCGAAACGATGACTTTCAAGTATCGATGATGATCTGCCAGTAATTTCAAAAAAGAGGATGGATTAGCCAGATACTGGATTTCATCGATCAGCACATAGAGTTTGTTCCCCGATTTCCTGAATGCGGATAGGTCAAATCCCTGTTCGCCCAGGTGGATGATGAATTCTTCGACCCCTTTATCTAGAATGGATACATAGCGGCTATCCTCCAGATCGATGTAATAGGATTGCTCCCCCGCCGTTTCGAGATGTTCCTGCAAATACATTAAGATGGATGTTTTTCCCACCTGCCGCGCGCCGTGAACGACAATAATATCGTTTGTATGAAGATATTTTAGAATTTCATCTACAATGGTTCGTTTAAAAATGGTTGTTGGCATGAACGCGCTCCTAGAAGCTCACTCCATTCTAAATCAAATAATTTGCAAGGTCAACCCTGAGAATTATTGAAAAATCTCTTGTGAGAATTTCCAAACGGTAAAAACGAAACATGCGCCGAGGGCGTAGTTGGGAAATTTGATCGAGGGATAGCGTATAATACAAAACATGAAACAGGAAGCCATCCTTCAACTCTTGAGGCAGAAAAACGCCGAATTGGAAAGAACATTCGGGGTTAAGTCCTTGTTGTTATTCGGCTCTGTCGCGCGGAATGATGCCACAACCTCCAGCGACGTGGACTTGCTCGTCGAGTTCAACCGCCCCGTCGGTTATTTCGGTTTGTTTGCCTTGCAGGACTACCTTGAAAAATTACTCGGCTGTCCCGTTGACTTGGGTACGCCCGACAGTTTGAAACCCTACATTCGTGAGCGCGTGATGGGAGAATTGATCCATGTCACCTAGGGGTTGGCAGGATCGAATCCGCGACATTCTTGCTGCGATTGCCGAAATCCATAAATTCACAGCGGGCATGGATTTTGCATCCTTCAAGGAAGACGATAAATCCATTCGCGCAGTTGAAATGAATTTCATCATCATTGGTGAGGCGGCGAATCAGATCCCCGAAGAGGTGGAAGAAGCGCACACATCCATTCCATGGAGTTTGATGCGCGCCATGCGGAATCGCATCGTCCATGTCTATTTCAAAGTGGATGAAAAAGTAATGTGGGATACAGTCCAAAACGATTTGCCGCCATTGATCCCTGAATTGGAAAAGTTGCTTTAATGGAATAGCTGGGGGAATTGTTTGGTGAATAGTTCCGCTTCAACATAACAACATCTTCCACTTTCTTTCATCCCTTCGAGAACCTCTCAGGGTGGCGCTTCCATGTTTCCTGTTTACGTGTTTCCCTGTTTACCTGTCTACTTGTTTCCCTGTATACTTGCCCCATGCCCTCCACCCTCCCCATCCTGCGCGCGCGGCGGGAGCGGCGACTCGCCAAACAACACGCCAGCGACTCTCGCAAGCGCAACGTCTTCGTCAGCGCGGGGACGATTCTTTCATTGATCATCGCCGCGCTCATCATCGTCACTGCGTTTGCGTATGTGAACCTCACGCGCGACCTGCCCTCGATACAAACTCTCCCAATTCTCCTCAACCCTCCAAACGGATTGCTTCTTCAACCCACAAAAATTTATGATCGCACGCGCGAACATATTTTATTCACCTTCGCGCCCGACGATTCGCCGCGCCGCTACATTCCCCTCAGCGACACGAACCCTCAACATCTTCCTCAATCCCTCGCCGACGCCGTCATCGCCACCTCCGATCCAAACTTTTACGATCACTCTGGCTACTCGCTCAACTCAATTACCAATTACCAATTACACAATACCCTCGCGCAAAAACTCGTCTCCGACCTCCTCCTCTTCAACGAGCCGCCATCCTTCCGCCGCGCGTTGCGTGAACGCATCCTCGCCGCGCAGATCACGTCGCAATTTGGGCGCACGCAAATCCTCGAGTGGTATCTCAACTCGGCGCACTTCGGTCGCTACGCCTTCGGCGCCGAAAGCGCGGCGCAACTTTATTTCGGAAAATCTGCGACTCAACTTTCTACCGCCGAGTCCGCCATCCTCGCGGCGGTGAGCGACTCGCCGAGTCTGAATCCGCACGACGCGCCGCAGACCGCCATCGAACGCGGACGCGAAACGATTCGGAAGATGTCGGCTCTTGGATTTTTATCCGA
>CAZYHJ010000193.1:0-2901 GCA_964646645.1 uncultured Saprospiraceae bacterium
GTGAAACCCCCGCCAAGCGCGGCCGGGGTCAGGAGGATCTCGCCGGGCTGCGGCATTCGCGTCAGCCGCCGCATCGGCTCGGCCCGGATCCCCTCCTCGTCCAGCAGTTCGGCCAGCCGGAGGGCCTGTTGCGAGACAACCACGACGGCCCGGCCCTGTTTCGCCCACGCGCCGGCCTGCTGCGCCAGGGGCCGCAGCTTCCCCGCGAAGCTTGGCGTCACGGCCATGGGCAGCCGCTTCGCCCCGAGTTCCTCGGTGCCGAACCGCTGCAGGTCGACCGTCTCGAAGCCCGCGAGCGCGTCACGCAGCGCCGCCGTCCCGACGCGCAGTGGCGGCAGCCCCAGGGGAATGTGCCCGCGTCCCTCCAGTTCCGACTGCGTCCGCGCCTCGTGTTCGATGACCGTGGCCAGCGCCGACTCTCCCTCGGCGGGCTCGTCGAAGACGACAAGCGTTCCCGGCGCCAGGTGGCTGACGGCAGTCTCCACGTAGAGCAGCGGTTCGAAGAACGCGGTGAACGGGCTGCGGTTGCCATCGGCCAGCAGTTCCAGTTGCTCCTGGACCGCTTCCGCCTGGTCCCCGGTCGCCTCGATGTCGTCGAGCAGCGCGCGGGCCGCGTCGCGCGCTTCGCCGCTGCTGGTCGCCGCGGGAGGCACGTGCAGTTGTTCGAGCCGGGCGACGCTGCGCTGGCTGACGAGGTCCAGTTCGCGAATGCTTTCCACTTCGTCGCCGAAGAACTCCACCCGGAAAGGGCGTTCGGCGCTCGCCGGGAAGATGTCGATGATCCCACCGCGCCTCGATGCCGTCCCCGGCACATCGGCCAGCGGCTCGATGGCGTATCCGGCCCGCTCCAGCTCGGTCATCAGCGCGCCGGGGTTCTGGGAGGCGCCGGCGGCCAGCGTCAGGCCTTCGGCTTCCACCTGCGGCCCGGCGCAATGCTCGGAGACTGCCGCCCAGGATGCGACGACCAGTGCCTTTTCGCCGCTCCGCAGCAGCCCGAGCGCGTGGTGCCGCTCAACAGCCAGGCCCGGGTCGTCTCGTGCGAACTCGTACGGGAGCGCTTCCCGCTCCGGGAGGCGTGCGAGCGGCATCCCCGCGACGAACAGGGCAAGTTCTTCGTAGAGGGTGTGGGACTTGGCGGGCGTGGCGACCAGCAACAGCACGGGGCCGGGGCGCTCGCTCGCCAGCGCCGCTGCTACCGGCGCTCGTCCGGGCTCGGGCAGCCCGAGGCGCAGAGTAGCCTCCCCGAACCGCCAATGGGGCTGGATGGCTTCGGCAACAGCGGCCGTCAGGCCGGCAAGTTCACCCGGCAGGGCCGTAAACCTCGCAAGGGGCAACTCGGCGTTGCCCCTCTCTGAACTGTATCACCGGCGCTGTCTGCTAGCATGGATTCGTGCACGCGCACCCGGACCAGGCCCGCAAGGCGCTCATCGCCGGACTCTGCCTCACCGGCGCGTTCGTCGTCATCGAGGCGGTCGCCGGGTTCCTGACGAGTTCCCTGGCTCTCGTCTCCGATGCCGGCCATATGCTCGCGGATTCTGCCGGCCTCATCCTCGCCCTCGGCGCGGCTACACTCGCGCGCCGCCCGGCCACCGGCCGCCACACCTACGGGTACAAGCGCTTCGAAGTCCTCGTCGTCCCGATCCACGTTGTCCTCCTGGCGTTGATCGCCGGCTACATCGTCTTCGAGTCGGTCGGTCACCTCCGTGACACCCCGGAGATCGATACTTCGCCAGTCATCGTCGTCGGTATCGGCGGCCTCATCGTGAACGTCCTGGTGGTTCGCCTGCTCCACAGCCATGGGTCCCAGAACCTCAATATGCGCGCCGCAACGCTCGAGGCGTCGGTGGATGCGATAGGCTCGGTTGCCGTCATCGTCTCCGCGACCGTCATCGCCCTCGGCGGCTGGGCCGGCCTCGATGCGGTCGTGGGCCTTGCCATTGCCGCGCTGGTCGTCCCGCGGGCCTGGAGCCTGCTCCGCCAGTCCGCGGACATACTCCTCGAGAGCGCGCCACCCGGAGTCGACCCCGCGGCCCTCGAGTCCGCCGCGCTCGAGGTCGAAGGCGTCCTCGCGCTCCACGACGTCCACGTCTGGTCGATCGCTCCCTCGTTTCCCGCCCTCAGCGCGCACGTCGAACTCGCCGACGTCACCTGCACGGAACACATCCTCACCGACCTTGCCGCGCTCTTTCGAGAACGTTTCGGCATCGGGCACGTGACGCTCCAGCCCGAGACCCCCGCCCTGCACGAGGCGATGGAGTGCTGCCTCAGCCCCGATGCCGGCCTCCTCGAACCCGAAGCGCACGGCCATCGGCCTGTCTCGGTCGGATGAGCCGCCGCATCTCTCGCCGGGCGTTCATCGCGGGGGGCGGCGCCGTTGCCGCGGGCGTCGCGACCGCCGGCGTCATCGCCAGCCGGGGGAGCAGTCCCAAAGCCCCCGCGAGCCCATCCCCGGACGTCACACCGTCGCCGGCTCCATCGGCATCCCCCACCCCTGCGCGTCAGCCCAGGCAGGGAGGCAGCGCTACCCTGGTTTCGCCCGCCGTCCTCGACCTCGACACCTTCGACGTCCAACTCTCCGGCTCGTCGTCCGTGGTCGAAATCCTCGGCCGCACGCACTCCCGCCTGGTGAACTGGGACGGCCGTGGCGACCGTCTCCTCCTCGGCGATCTCGCGGCGCGTTGGGAACAACCGGACGCGCAGACGGTTGTCTTCCACCTCGACCGCGCGGCGCGCTGGCACGACAAGGCGCCGCTGAACGGGCGCGCGCTCGCCGCCGACGATGTCGTTTCTCACTTCCGGCGCAGTCTCGAGCTCGCCGCCGGTGGTAAGTCTCCGCTCGCCCAGCGCTACCACGACTACGCCGCACTCGACTCGGTCGATGCACCCGAAGCCGGGCAGGTC
>CAZYHJ010000194.1:0-2900 GCA_964646645.1 uncultured Saprospiraceae bacterium
ACCGGTATTGGGGACGGTTCCGGAGAACCGTCCCCACAAGGAGACGAGATGAAGACGCTGGCGGGATTTCACGCGGTGACGGGGCGCCTGAAGCAGGGGGCGGGCACGGTGCACGAGATCTACGTGGACGCCGCGCGGTCCGACTCGCGCATGAAGGAGCTGAAGGCCATCGCCGACAAGCTCGGCGTGCGGCTGATCACCGTCGATGCGAAGCGCCTGGACGGCATGGCGGGCGGCGCACGCCACCAGGGTGTGGTGGCGATGGCCGACGAGGTGCGCATGCCGCAATTCATCGAGGACGTGCTGGAGGGGCTGGAAGAACCGCCGCTCCTGCTCCTGCTCGACGGCGTGCAGGATCCGCACAACCTCGGGGCCTGCCTGCGGGTGGCCGACGGGGCCGGGGCGCATGCGGTCATTGCCCCCAAGGACCGCAGTTGCGGGCTGACCACCGCGGCCGCCAAGGTCGCCTCGGGAGCGGCCGAAACCGTCCCCTACATCGTGGTCACCAACCTGGCCCGCACCATGCGCGACCTCAAGGAGCGAGGCATCTGGATGGTGGGCACGGCCGACGACGCGCCGCAGACCCTCTGGCAGGCCAAGCTCGATGGCGCCCTGGGACTCGTGCTCGGCGCCGAAGGGGAAGGGCTGCGCCGCCTCACCCGCGACACCTGCGACCACCTCGTCTCCATTCCCATGCTGGGCTCGGTGGAAAGCCTGAACGTTTCCGTGGCGAGCGGTGTCTGCCTCTACGAAGCCCGCCGCCGCCGGAAGAATTAGGGACAGGTATTGGGGACGGTTCTCCGGAACCGTCCCGGAGAACCGTCCCCACAAAAAAGGAGTTGCCCGATGCGTTTGTTCCGCCTGATCGTCGCTTGCCTCACGTTCCTCGCCGCCGCCCCGGCGCTGGCCCAGGCGCCGCTGCCCAGGGGCGTCACCAAGGTCCACGCGGTGGAGGGCATCACCGAGTACCGCCTGGAGAACGGGCTCAAGGTGCTCCTGTTCCCGGATGTATCCAAGCCGACCATCACCGTGAACATCACCTACCTCGTCGGCAGCCGGCACGAGAACTACGGCGAGACGGGCATGGCGCACCTCCTCGAGCACCTCGTGTTCAAGGGCACGCCGAAGAACCCGGACCTCTGGCAGCAGTTCAACCAGCGCGGCGCCCGCTCCAACGGCACCACGTGGCTCGACCGCACCAACTACTACGAGATCCTCCAGGCCAGCGACGACAACCTGAAGTGGGCGATCGAGATGGAGGCCGACCGGATGGTGAATTCCTTCATCCGCAAGTCCGACCTCGACACCGAGTTCTCCGTCGTGCGCAACGAGTTCGAGATGGGCGAGAACTCCCCCTTCGGCGTGCTGCTGAAGCGCCTGCAGAGCATCGCCTACGACTGGCACAGCTACGGGCGCTCGACGATCGGCAACCGGAGCGACATCGAGAACGTGAAGGAAGCCAACCTGCGGGCCTTCTACCGCACCTACTACCAGCCGGACAACGCGGTGCTGCTGGTCGCGGGCAAGTTCGACGAGGCGAAGGCGCTCGCCCTCATCGCCGGCGCCTTCGGCCCCATCCCGAAGCCCGCCCGCGCGCTGCCGGAATTCTGGACGGTGGAGCCCACGCAGGACGGCGAGCGCGAGTTCCGCATCCGCCGCAAGGGCGAGATCCAGATCGTGGCCCTCGCCTACAAGGTGCCTTCCGCCCTCCACCAGGATGGCGACAGCATCGCGTTCGCCAACAACGTCCTCACCGACACGCCCACCGGCCGCCTGCACAAGGCGCTGGTGGAAACCGGCAAGGCCGCGCAGGTGTTCGGCTTCCCGCTGGTCGGCGTGAATCCCGGCCTGCACCTCTTCGGCGCGGTGGTGAAGAAGGGCGATGCGGTGGAGCCCGTGCGCGACGAGCTGGTGAAGATCGTCGAAGGCTTCGCCGACGCGCCCGCCACGCCCGAGGAGATCGCGCGCGCCCGCAAGAACTTCGAGAACAGCTTCGAGAAGACGCTCGCCAACCACGAGTCGATCGGCGTGCAGATGTCGGAGTACATCGCGCTGGGCGACTGGCGTCTCTTCTTCCTCTCGCGCGACGACCTGCCCAAGGTGACCGCGGAGACGGTCGCCAAGGCGGCCAGGGCCTACTACCGCCGCGACAACCGCACGGTCGGCCTCTACCTGCCCGAGGACAACCCGCAGCGCGCCGAGATCCCCGCCGCGCCCGCGGTGGCCGAGGTGATGAAGGACTTCAAGGGCAAGGCCGATGCGAGTGTCGCGGAAGCATTCGATCCGTCGCAGGCCAACATCGACGCCCGCACCAGGCGCATGCAATTCGGCGGCCTCAAGGTGGCGCTGCTCCCGAAGAAGAACCGCGGCGAGACGGTGAGCGTGTCGCTGCGCCTGAACATGGGCGACGAGAAGAGCCTCTTCGGGCAGAAGACGGCGGCACAACTGGCCGGGCAGATGCTCTCCCGCGGCACGACGCGTTTCACGCGCACGCAACTCTCCGACGAGCTGGACCGCCTGAAGATCTCCGGGCGCGTGGGCGGCGGGGGCGGCAGCTTCCAGACGACGCGACCGAATCTCGAGGAGGCCCTGAAGCTCGCGGCCCACATCCTCAAGGAGCCGTCCTTCCCGGAGAGCGAGTTCGAGCAGCTGCGCAGCCAGAGCATCACCTCGATCCAGGCGCAGATGGCCGAACCGGACTCGCGCGCGCAGGAAGCCCTCTCGAAGCACTTCAACGCCTATCCCAAGGGCGACTGGCGCTACAGCCCGACGCTGGAGGAATCGCTCGCCGACCTGAAGGCCGCGAAGCTCGAGGACGCCAGGCGCTTCCACCGCGAGTTCTACGGCGCGGGCGCGGCGGAGATCGCGATCGTCGGCGACTTCGACGAGGCGAAGGTGGC
>CAZYHJ010000195.1:0-2866 GCA_964646645.1 uncultured Saprospiraceae bacterium
TTAAGGCTTCGGCAAACTTACGCTCCGAGCGCAGCAACTCGGCCGTGCGCAAATATACATGCGCTTTTTGATTTGGATCAGCATTATGTGAGGAGAGAACCTTAAGCCACTTTTCTAGAGTGACTGCGGCTTCATCATATCGTTGCTGAGCGATTTGCGACAGGAGGATTATGTCGAGTGCCGGGTGGATGAGATTATTATTGGACGACCGATCCGCAACTGTCTGGGCCAATCTGATGGCGGTGGAATAATCGCCATTGTCCAGCGCGCGCTGAGCAAGATCAACCTCTTTTGACTGACCCGAGGCAGGGAAAACCGAAGCAAGATAAAGCAACAAGCCAGTCACGATCAACTGGCCTGCTGCCTGTCGTGATATTCGATTTGGCCTAGTCCTCCCTCGGTCTGCAATTGCCATTTTCGTCTACTACCTCCGTCGGACGACATTGCTGGCACTGACGAACCGGGCAGCTATCGCTGCTTAAAAGTGAGGCAACTGCGTAGATCGCGCTATCGAACAAGCCGAGCATCGACGTTCCGACAGGACCCCCAGCGAATACATTGCCGACGAGGATTGTCGACAACAGGGCTATACAACACAATGACTGACGTTTCTTCATGACTTAGTTCTCCTTGCTGATTTTAGTTTTCAGAAATTTATAGACTGCGGCAAAAACATACCTTCCGGTAACTCCATGCCCGTCCTTTGTCGAATAGATAAACCATACATCGGCGCCGCGGGCTTTCAATTGGTTTTTCAGATCAACCACATTCTTTTCGGGACTCCTCGAGTCGAGTTTTCCTCGGGTTAAAAGCAAAGGAATATTGTTCCACCGATCTGCATTGTTTAGCGGGGACAGTTCGTCGAGATTTGCCATGAGCTTTTCGTCCGTTGGATCGCCGTATTCGTTCTTCGCGAACTCGTCGACCCAACTCTGCGTGAGCATTCCCCGAATCGATACAAGCGGATACTCTGCAATCACGCCCCGGATCCGGTTTGGTTCCTGCAAAGCCGTCGACAGTGCGATGAACCCTCCGTAGCTTCCCCCGCGAAGGAAAATTCTTTCCGCATCGAGATCCGGCTGTTTTGCAACCCAGTCGAGCAGGGCGCGGACGTCCTTTACCGCATCGGCTCTTTTTTCCTTGTTGTCGGCGTCCATAAACTCGCTACCGAAGCCAGACGACCCACGAATATTCGTGTGAATGATCGTCATGCCAAGGTTGGAGGCGAGGCGGATGTCTTGCGAATTGAACAGCGGTCTATCCAGGATTTGAGGGCCGCCGTGGATATCTATTAGAACTGGCGACTTCTTTACCGACGATTTCGGGCGCACAATGTATCCGGATATTTCTCTCTGATCGAAAGACTTCCATCGGATAACTTCAGGTGCCGACACCTTATTCTCGAGTGACGGCGGCAATTTTTCTTTCGTCCAATCGCTAAACTGTTTGGTGTCGATGTTGAAGGACTGAATAGACGCAGGTTTTCCAATATTCTCGATGGTATAGACGACTTCGTGATTCGACATCCAACGCGTATGCCAAACCACGTAGGCATTAAGAAGGAAAGGAGGGTATTCTTGCGCGATCGTATTACCCTTGAGTTTAAAGACGCGTAAGAAATCAATGCCGTCCCGGCTTCCAGTGATCAGCAATCTCTTCCCATCTCCGGAAACCTTTGCATCATTGATCGATAATAGGTTTTCCGGGAGTTGTAATCGGGATACCTTTTTCGATTTCAAGTTCATTGAAAGTACACACGGATCTTTTTTGCAGAGATCATTCCCATCGGGCGTCCAAAAGAGATATCCGCCCGCGAGAAAAGCCCGACGAGAGTTAGCCTTTTCATCCACCGACGTTAGCTGAGCAGTCTTTAGATCGAGAATGTAAAGGTGTTGAGATGACGACGCCTTCCAATACTTTAAAAGAGCCTTGTCTCCTTCCGCGTCCATGACTTCCCAGACGCCTTTCATTTCGGTCAGGAGGCATCGTTCCTCCTCAAAGTCGAATACACACAGCGTACTTTTTTTCAGCTCGTAGTCGGCTCGAATGTAAAGAATTTCGTTGCCGGTCCGACTCCAAATGAAATAGTCAATAGATTCGTCCTTGCCTCTGAGGGGAACAAGCTTGGTAGAGGTTTTCTTCGCGAAATCGTACAAGAAAAGCTGAAAGTTATCTTCGTCTTCGAGGTCCGACGTATAGGCAAATGCCTGTCCGTCCGGCCGAAACTTTACGGAGTTCGGTACGACCTTTTCGATGAGTTTTTCAGGCTGCGCCATCGGCGAGCTAAGGAGATAGATGTTGTTTGTTTGATCGGTGACAAGTAGTCTTCGATTCTTCCGATCGGCGTCCCAGATCAAATTGCTTCTGACGGTGCCCGGTTCAAAAAAGACGTGCTCAACCTCAGATTTCTTGATTGGCGGGATCCCCTCAACCTGATATGTTTCCGGTACCGGAAAGAGGTCGGTGCTCTGAGACAGTAGAGGCGAGGAAAGGAGAAATGTAATAGCCGCAAGTAGCATGTGATTAAAGAAGCTGGTTTCTCGGCACACTCCCTTGATTTTCATCTTTAACATTCGCCTCCCTTGTTTTCACTCATTCGCCAGGCAGCGAGTATTCGACCGGGTCTTACCTTTGTAACTGCTGAAAGAAGACTGAAAGTCCTTGGCGGTAAATTTTTGTGCATCTGAGTACAGTTTCTCCCCGTTCTCAAGGGTTATCACGATTTTCCATTTATAGGCCTTCGCCGGATCAAGCGGCTTCTTTAGGGCGTACGATGTGTCCTGGTCGGTTTCGAACTCATCGATCAGGATTTCATTGTCGTCCGAAACAAAGAGGTGGTATTTTGCGGCCTTCGGAACGCGTTTCC
>CAZYHJ010000196.1:0-2791 GCA_964646645.1 uncultured Saprospiraceae bacterium
AGGGGACGGCCGTGACGGTCACAGTGCCTGTTTCGGGATAGCCGGCGCGAAAGGCGTCCTGTGGTCGGGAGCGACGTCCTCCGCGCGGGCGTTTAGCCGTTGAAGCCGATGATCGAGAGCGTGATGAGCATGCCGATGAACACGGCGCACATCAGCGAGAGCCATCCAATCGTGTTCCACATGTAAACCGGTCCTCCAGGGGGCGCGCCTCTCTGGCGCCGCTCGATACTACCGTGAGCGCCCCGCACGGGCGAGATGGCCCCGGGGCGTTAGTATAGGGGCGTGATGTTCCCGCTCTCGGCTGGGCGATGCGCGCCGTGATTCTCGCCGCCGGAGATGGCGGCCGCCTCGGACCTCAGACCTCGACGCTCCCAAAACCGCTCATCCCGGTCGCCGGCCGACCGCTCATCGAGTTCACCCTGGACGCGCTTGTGGCCGCGGGCGTTTCCGAAGTGGTGGTGGTCACCGGGCATCTCGAGGACCAACTGCGTCCCGCGGTCGAAGCCTCGGCTGCAGGGCGCGTGCCGGTGACGTTCGTGGCGAACCCCCGATTCCATTACGGCGCTTCGCTCTCGCTCCGCGCGGCGCGTGAAGCGTGCGGCGACGCGCCATTCCTGCTGTTGATGGCCGACCATCTGCTTTCGGCGGCCATCGTCCAGGCGCTGATGGCGGCGGCCCGGGCCGAGGGCGAGTCGCTGGTCGCGGCGGATTCCGAACCGTGGCCGCACGACTACGTGGATGAAGCCACCCGTTTGCGATTCGCCCCGGGGACGGCACTCGTGACGGCGATCGGCAAGCACGTTTCGCCATGGGACGCGCTCGACACCGGGGCGTTCTTGCTCGCGCCGGAGGCCTGGGAGGCCGTCGACGCCTCGCCGGAGGATTGCGAGTTGTCGGTGATCTTCGGCGAACTCGCCCGGCGCGGAATGCTGCGCGCGGTCGATGTCTCCGGGGCGAGCTGGTACGACGTCGATACCGCCGCCGACCTCGAAGCGGCGCGGCGCCTCATCGCCGCTGGAGAGGCCCGATGACCTACGACGGGATTGTCTCCCGGTACCTCAACCGCCCGCTGAGCCGGCCGATGGCCCGCGCACTCAAGCCGACCGCGGTCACGCCGAACGCCGTCACGGCGTTCACGCTCCTGCTCGCGCTGGCGACGGGGGCGGCGATAGCGGCCGGCTGGAACATCGCCGGGGGCATCGCCATCCAGGCGGTCAGCGTCATCGACGGCGTGGACGGCGAGCTGGCGCGCCTCAAGCACATGGCGACGCGCTTCGGCGGCGTTTTCGACGCCGTGACCGACCGCTACGCCGATGCCGTGATGCTCGCCGGCATGACGGTTTTCGCCGTCCGCTTCGAAGACCATCCGCGCCCGGAGTTCGTCGGCATGGTCGCGCTTTCGGCGGCGCTGATCGTGAGCTACAGCCGCGCCCGCATCGAAGCCGACCTGCCCGACGTCATCGAATCCGGGCGCCTCGACTCGATCTTCGGGCTCGCCAGCCGGGACGTGCGCTCGCTCATCGCCGCTATCGGCACGGTGGCGGGCCAGTGCTACTGGACGCTCATCGTCCTCGCGGCCGTTTCGGCGCTGACGATAGCCTGGCGGCTGGTCTACCTGCGGGCGACGGTCGGCGGACGGCGCTTCCCCACCGGGACGTAGCGGCCCCGGCTAATCGGCCCAGTCGAGCCGTAGCGGGCCGCCCGTGTCACGCATATTAATAAGGATTGCGAGGCTCCCGCCGGGGTGGTCGAACACCACGTCGCGGCGCTGGGGCGATGCGTCGTCATTCGCTTCGAAGACGACCTTCTCGCCGATGGTGACGGCGACGGCGCCGTCGGTTTCGAGGGGGAAGCGGTAGCGGCCCGGCTCCAGGGTGAGTTGCTGGCTCGCCTCCACTCGCCAGGCGTCATCGGTGAAGTCCGGGAAGGGCTTGCCCGCTTCGTCGATGGTGAGCCGCTCGATGAAGCCTTCAGCCGAGCGGGTGTCGCGCCCGCTTGCGGAACGTTCGTAGTAGACGAGGAACCAGTTGCCGCCCGGCTCTTTCAGTTCGCGGACCGGGATGGGGGTAGCTGTCGGGGGAGCAGGCGTGGGCACGAGCTCGCCGAGCGACGGCGTCGCGCGCACATCGGTCTTGCCGTCGGTGGAGCCGGGGTCGAAGAACATAAAGCCGAAGACGAGCGCCAGCGCCAGGCCGCCGAGGGCGACCACTTCCCGAAGTCCAACGCCGTGCATCGCTCCAGTGTCCGGGCAGGGCGGCGCTACCGGCAAAGCCGCCCGGTCTATGCCTCTTTCCGATCCGGCGGTGTTTTACGTAACTCGGGGAAAACCCGGTTCCCTGTTTGGCGTTGCGCGCCGAAACTGGCCCCAATGCGAAAACTTAACACTCTCGGGTTGGCGCTCCTCGGGCTCGTCCTCGCCGCCGGCTCGTTCGGCTTCGCCACCGCGGCCGATTCACCGGCGCCGGCTCTCGTCCGGCGGGCGTTCATGCCGTCCGTGGCCGGCGACGACAGCGTGTTCGTCCCCGGCCAGAGCACGGCGACACACACGCCGCAGCCGGGCGGCTGTGCGGGCCCTCGCACCGATGTGAAGGTCCTTGCCGATGCGCTGGCCGGTTTCGACCGCGCGCCCGAGGCCGCGACGGTGAACCAGCTCCTGATGGCGGAGCGCCCGTCCGGCATCACGAACGCCACGGCGCGCATCGATCCGTTCGAAGCGCGAGTCGTGGAGATGACCGTATACCTGCAGGGCTACCAGCGGACCGCGAGCGGCGGCATCGAGCTCGCGATCGCG
>CAZYHJ010000197.1:0-2725 GCA_964646645.1 uncultured Saprospiraceae bacterium
GATGTTCTGCGTGACGAGGGTCTGGAGCTTGCCCTTGTTTTCGAGCTCGGCCAGGGCCAGGTGCCCGGCATTGGGCTGCGCGTCCATGAACGGGCTGTTGCGCCGGTTCTTCCAGCTGGCGACGCGGGCTTCGCGGCTGGCCATGTAGTGCTGAATCGTGGCTCGCTTCTCGGCCTCCGGATCGCGCGTCCAGACGCCCTGTGGCCCGCGGAAATCCGGGATGCCCGATTCGGTGCTGATGCCGGCGCCGGTGAGCACCACGGTGTTGTTCGATGCCTTCAGCCAGCCGGCGACCTGTTCAATGATTTCGCGTTCGTCCACAGATGCAGCCTACAAACGTTCTATACGAATGCAAAGATTTCGACATTATCGGTTGACGTGGACTCTATCAGCTTTCTAACGTATCGCTGGCGCGGAGGCCTATTCCGCTCGTAGACCTCCGCCAGTTAACGCCAGTACGCTCCACGCACTGGCACGAAGGCCCGATGTCCGCTCCATCGGGCCTTCTCCATGTCTCTCGGCAGGCTCTCCGCGCTACGCTTCGAACCTGAGGCGGCTCGCCGCGCCGGTCACGGCCTTCAGCGACGCGACGAGGATGTTCGGGTCCATTCCAACCCCCCAGCACATGCCCTCGGGGCTGCGGGCTTCCACGTAGGCGACGGCCGAGGAATCGGCGCCCGCGGAAATCGCGTGCTCCGAGTAGTCGAGCACCTCGATCGCGAGGCCAAGGTCGCGCTGGAGCGCATGGACGAAGGCGTCGATCGGCCCGTTGCCCTCGCCGGCGATCTGCTTCACATCGCCATCGACGCGGACTTCGGCAGTGACCTTCGTCTTGCCGCCGCCGGTGCTCATCTCGTGCGTGAGCAGCTCCATCCGCGGCAGTTCGGGAAGGTACTCGTTGCGGAACGACTCCCACATGGCAGCCGGCGTCACTTCGGTGCCGGTGTCTTCGGTGATCGACTGGATGGTCTTCGAGAATTCGATCTGGAGGCGGCGCGGCAGGTCGAACCCGTGCTCCGTCTTCATGATGTAGGCGACACCACCCTTGCCGGACTGGCTGTTCACGCGGATGACGGCTTCGTAGGTGCGGCCGACGTGCTTCGGGTCGATCGGGAGGTAGGGCACCTCCCAGATCCGGTATTCCTCGCCCAGCGCATCGAAGCCCTTCTTGATGGCATCCTGGTGGGAGCCGGAAAAGGCGGTGTAGACCAGGTCTCCCGCGTAGGGGTGCCGGGCAGGCACGGGCATGCGGTTGCAGTACTCGGCCACGCGACGCAGCGCATCGATGTCGCTGATATCCAGCTCCGGGTCCACGCCCTGGCTGAAGAGGTTCATCGCCAGGGTGATGACGTCGACGTTGCCCGTGCGCTCGCCCTGGCCGAAGAGCGTGCCCTCAACGCGGTCGGCGCCAGCCATCACGCCGAATTCGGCGGCCGCCACGGCGGTGCCCCGGTCGTTGTGGGGATGGAGCGAGAGGCAGATCGACTCGCGGTTGGGGAGGTTGTGCAGGATCCACTCGATCGTGTCGCCGTAGATGTTCGGCGTGTACATCTCGACGGTGGCCGGGAGGTTCATGATCAGCCGCTTCTCCGGCGTCGGCTCGATGATCTCGGCGACGGCGTTGCAGATCTCGAGCGCGTACTCCACCTCGGTGCCGGTGTAGCTTTCGGGCGAGTATTCGTAGCGCACGCGCGTGCCGGGCAGCATCGACTTCTCGAGCTTGCGGCAGAGCTCCGCGGCGTCGGTCGCGATCTTCGTGATGCCCGGCTTCTCCAGCCCGAAGACGACGCGCCGCTGGAGCACGGACGTCGAGTTGTAGAAGTGGACGATGGCGCTGTGGGAGCCCATCAGCGACTCGTAGGTGCGTTCGATGAGCTCCGGCCGGCACTGGGTGAGCACCTGGATCGTCACGTCTTCCGGGACCAGGTCTTGCTCGATCAGCTGGCGGACGAAGTCGAAGTCGGGCTGGGAGGCCGCCGGGAAACCAACCTCGATTTCTTTGAAGCCCATGAGGACGAGCGCTTCGAACATGCGCAGCTTTCTGCCGGGGTCCATCGGGTCCACAAGCGCCTGGTTGCCATCGCGAAGGTCCACCGAGCACCAGAGGGGAGCCTTCTCGATCTGACGGTCGGGCCACTGCCGGTCCGGGATCCGCAACGGCAGCGGCCGGAAGGGCACGTACTTGTGGAACGGCATTTTCTTGGGCGTGATGGGTGCTGGTGGCATCGCTATGTACTCCGGGGTGGTCTGATGCTGGGCTGCCGTTCGTCAAAAAAATACCCCCTGGGCGGTTGGCGCAGGAGGCATCGGCGAGCAGCAGCGGGGTGCTCGCCGTCAGGTAAGAAGAAGGAAACCGAAAGCGTTCTTCAGCATTACTCCTGAATATCGGCAGCAGACGCCCGCTTGTCAAGGTCGGTGTGCGCGGCAGGGATCTCCCGGCGCCTCCGCGTCCTACGTACCGGCGGGGCCGACGAAGGTGATCGGCTGGCCGAGCGCGGAGAGGCCGAGCGAGTGCATCAGCTCGTCGGTCTTCCAGGCCATCACGTTGCCGCCGACCATGTCGCGGTAGATGCGTTCGAGCGGGCGGTTCTTCACGTAGGCGTGGGCGCCGCAGACGCGCATCGCGCCGGCCGAGACCTCTTCGCTCATGCGGCGGAGGTGGTAGACCGTGCGGACCAGGTGGCGGGTGAACGCCTGGGGGCTTTCGAACGGCGTCTCCAGCCGG
>CAZYHJ010000198.1:0-2660 GCA_964646645.1 uncultured Saprospiraceae bacterium
GAATTCTCGAAAATCGTTAGATGGTATAATTCCCGCCCGTATGCCTCAAGAACCTTCACCTCAAAAATCACAAGTCTGCCCTACTTGCGGAACGCGCTTGAGCGAAAACGCAACGCGTTGTCTCGTGTGCGGGACCGAACTCGCATCCAAAGCCGCAACCAAAGCCAAGAAAGCCGAAACCGTCGTAGAAGCCAGCCGCATGCCTGAGATCACGCTCAGCCTGCCCGCCGCCCTAGCCGCGATCGTCATCGTGCTGGCGATTGGCGCAGTTGCCATCTATGTCCTGTTGCAATCTGGCGCAACCGGCGCATCGCTTGTCACGCCGACAGCCGAAGGCACAACGACCGCCACTGCCACCATCACTCCCACAGCCACAGAACTCCCGACAGGAACACCAATTCCCACCGAAACGCCCTTGCCTCCGTTCGATTACACCGTGCGCCAGGGCGAAACATGCGGCTTGCTCGCCGCCCAATTCAAGGTTTCGGTGCAAAGTATCATCATAGCGAATCAATTATCCTCTGAATGTTTTGTTTCGGTCGGACAGCCTTTGAAGATTCCCTATCCTACCGCCACGCCCGCGCCGCCGCCAACAGCTATTCCGAATGAAGCCACGCAAACCTTCCAAGCCTGCGAAACAGCGACATACATCGTGCAGGCAAACGACACCCTTTCGACGATTTCTCTCAACTACAACGTCCCTCAGGATGCGATCAAATTCTGGAATGGATTATCGACCGACAATGTGTTGCTTGGAACGTCGCTGGTGATTCCCTTGTGCGCCCGATTCGCCACCCCGGGACCAACCCCCACTGCGACGCTTCCGCCTCCCTATCCCGCGCCGAGCCTGCTCCTCCCCGCCAACGGAGCCGCATTCACCCTCGCCAACGACGTGGTCACCTTGCAATGGGCGTCGGTGGGAACCTTGCGCGACAATGAAAGATATCAAGTCATCATCGAAGATGTGACCACCGGCGAATTGCGCATCACCGATTATGTGACCGATACCAAATACATCGTCCCGACTTCCTTCCGCCCGAACGACAACCTTGCCCATCTGATTCAATGGTGGGTGACAACGGTCCGCCAGAACGGCGTGGATGAGCAAGGTCAACCCGTGTGGATATCCGCCGGCGCGGTTAGCGAGAAGCGCGGCTTCACGTGGGTGGGCGTGGCAGTTCAGGGGACGCCGAAGCCGTAAAACGTTTAGCCTTAACATCAAAACGACTTCCTCGCGGAAGTCGTTTTATTTTCAGGGCTTTCGCTCGCAGGCGGTCTGTGACTATGATCGCCGTATTTTCCAGCGAAGCGACGGTCACAGACCGTCTTAAAGCAGTAAAAGCGAAAGTCTTAATTTTAAATCTTTAGGAGCTACGCCGTTGAGCCTGTTTCATTGAAGACGCGCCACAAAGGCGGCACGATTTGCCAAGCAAATCGAACTGCCCGCCAACCGCGCAAGTCATAATCTTATTGACTGATCTGAAACGCCACCTCGCCCGCAGTCACCCACGCCTGCGCGGTCTCTTCAATCGTCGCCCAGCGGACGAAGGGATACGCGTTCATGCGCTCAACAAATGCAAGGATCGCGTTGAGGTCATCGGTGGAGGAGGTTGAGATACGCAGAGTCTCAGGCTCGACCATGATGGTGTATCCGATCACCGGATACGGATGTGCCCCTTGCGCGATTTCTACGGCGAGCGATTCTGCGTCCGCCAGTTGATGACTCCCGCCGCCAAGTTTGATTAATTGCCCAGCAGGGTTATGAACATCAAATTGCGAACTGCTCGTCGGGCGGTACAGGCTCACCGACAGATCATCACAGCCATCTTTATGACCGGGGCAAACCACCCCGCCCCAAATCATAGTTGGCGACCACGAATACCCCTCATAGGAATAACTTGACTGCAAGCCGTCGAAGTCTTCGATCAAGAATCCGCTCACCACGCCTGTTGGCTCAGCGCCCCAGGAGGCGAGGATCGACGCGATCTTCGCTAGGTCGCTCGGGCTGTGCGCGTGATTATCCCATTGCACACCCAGCGCTGTGGAACGTTGAACGATCTCTTGCGCATCCTCCGCGGATTCAAGCCAGCCAATATCACCGCCGATGGACCAGTGGATGCCGGCGTCAGTGGTCTGTTGGAGGAAGTCGAGGAAGGCTTCGGTATCATGGGGCCACGAATCGGGTTTCGTTTCGATGTGCGTGGTGGCAGAGAGGTAAAGCGTTGTGCCTAATGGTGTTGTCGCAGGCGCGGAGGAAAGCGTCGGCTGGGATTCGGCTGGGGAAACTGAAGCAGGCTGAACCTCCCGAAAGAGCGTCGGGACTACGTAAGTCTGAGGCGCGGAAGGGGCAAAGACGCAGGCTGTCAAAAAAAGCAATGTTGTCGCGAGAGTGAAAAGTTTTTTCATGGGCGATTCTCCTTTCTTTTGATTCTACGAATCCGATTTACAACAATATTATCCCCATGTAAAATCCCTGTAATCGACAGAACCGCAAGGATGATAACAAACGTTCCGCAGGTTGGAAACGTAGTAACGACTTTAGTCGTTCGGTTGCAAGGCGACTGAAGTCGCCACTACGAAAACTGCGAGACGGTTCACAAGAGGATTACACATGGATATCCGCACATACAACCGCGAGGCATGGAACCGCGAAGTCGAAT
>CAZYHJ010000199.1:0-2626 GCA_964646645.1 uncultured Saprospiraceae bacterium
CATGGGCGTAATTATGGCATACCGGAGGGTGCGTTCCCTCCCGGATTATTCCTGCAAGCCCAGGTTATCGATCCCCGACATGACATCCCGGTCTTTGGAATCCTTGCCATGCAGCTTGATTTTGAGGCGCAGGTCATTCATCGAATCGGCGTTGCGCAGGGCATCCTCGTAGGTGATCTTGCCGGCTTCAAACAGGTTGAACAGTGCCTGGTCGAAAGTCTGCATTCCCAATTCATTGGATTTCGCCATGATTTCCTTGATGGAATGGACATCCCCCTTGAAAATCAGGTCGGAGATCATCGGCGAATTCAGCATGATCTCGATGGCCGCCGCGCGGCCCTTGCCGTCCTTGCTGGGAATCAGGCGCTGCGCAATCAGTGCGCGCAGGTTGAGCGACAAGTCCATCAACAATTGCGGCTTACGTTCCTCGGGAAAGAAATTGATGATGCGGTCGAGCGCCTGGTTGGCGCTGTTGGCGTGCAGCGTGCCCATCGCCAGATGGCCGGTTTCGGCGAAGGCGATGGCGTGCTCCATGGTTTCGCGCTCGCGGATTTCGCCGATCAGGATCACGTCGGGCGCCTGGCGCAGGGTGTTTTTCAGGGCGATTTCCCAACTGTCGGTATCCACCCCCACCTCGCGCTGGGTGACGATGCAATTGATGTGCGGATGCACGTACTCCACCGGGTCTTCGATGGTGATGATGTGGCCGAAGCTGTTCTCGTTGCGGTAGCCGATCATCGCCGCCAGCGAGGTGGATTTGCCCGAGCCGGTACCGCCGACGAAGATCACCAGCCCGCGCTTGGACATCACCACGTCCTTCAGCACCTGCGGCAGGCCGAGTTCGTCGAACACCGGAATCTTGGTGGTGATGGTGCGCAGCACCATGCCGACCTGTTGCTGCTGGACGAAGGCATTGACGCGGAAACGTCCGATGCCGCCGGGGTTGATGGCGAAGTTGCATTCCTTGCTGGCTTCGAATTCCGCCGCCTGCTTGTCGTTCATGATGGCGCGCGCCAATTCCTTGGTGTGCTGGCCGGTGAGCGTCTGGCTGGACACCGGCGTCATCTTGCCGTCGATTTTCATCGCCGGGGCAAAATTGGCGGTGATGAACAGGTCGGAGGCTTTTTTCGAGAGCATGAGCCGTAGCAGGTCATGCATGAATTTGACGGCTTGATCGCGTTCCATGACTGAATCTTTCCTGATCTGAATCTTGTTGTAAGTTGGAATGACAACGGGCACAGAATTCTACCCTGCGCCTGCCGTTTCGGGTCTTTCGCCATCCAGCGCCGGGATAGCCTGAGCGGGTTTCTCAACCCCGGCTTCCGGCACGCCGGGCCGCTTCAAACCGGATTGCAGCCCATCGATGTGTTCAAACAGGTCTGCATTCACTTTCTGCCACAGCGGGTCGAGGATGAATTCCATGCCTTCGCGACGCGCCAGTTTGGCGGCGGGCACAAAGTCGCTGTCACCTGCCACAAGGACTATCGTATCCGCCTGCTTTTTCAGGGTAATGGAAGAAATATCAACGCCAATGCGCATGTCCACGCCTTTCTGACGAAGACCGAGGCGAACCGAGCTTCCATCGAGACTTTGCCAGAGGTCGCGCAGGCCGATCAGGTTTCGGACTTCCTCGGGAGACAGCTGCAACAGGGTTGTGGCGGCACAGGCACTCATTTCCGGCAGATCGCCAAGCTGGGCTAATGCGGAAACCCATTGGCGGCTACGGAGCAGTTTTTTGGTCAAAAGCGGCGACAGCGCCCAATCGTGTTCACGTGTCACTTTGCCGAGCCGCAAGGCCAGCTTGCGCTCCTTGCGCAGCAACTCGAACAAGGCGTGACGATGCTGGGCCACATCGGATTTGCCAAATTCGATAACCCGGTTATTGATGGGATGGTGAGCCTTGCCGTCATAGGGCTCGGCATCGTAGAAGAAAATCCGGTAAACGTGTTGTTGCCAGCGCTCATCCGGCTTGCCGACCAGCATCTTCACATGGTTGCGGCACAAGTGGCGAATGCAGGCGACGATCTTGCCGGGAGAATCGCAGCGATTGGCTGGTACGAGACTGGGTAAGCGTTTCAGAAAAAAACCGCCGTCGATAAGGATGGCGATGCGCCCGGAACTCATGCGTTGTGCCCAACAATCGACATCGTGCGGAAGAAACAGGCCGCGAAAATGAGAAAGCCCCAAGGGATCGGCACACTCTCTGGATGGTTGAGAGGGCTTACTGCCAAGGGGCGGATGTGGCACCCATTGTACGCTGCCGATGGACATGCATCAACCAGAGGGGCAAACCCGACGGATGTCCGGCAAGAGTGCTGCCGGGAGGCATTCACCCAGGACATCCAGAATTGCGCCCCTGAATAAAATCGGCACATCACGCCTCCGCAGGTTTTCTAAAAAGCATCCTTGTTCATCGCCTTGCTGCGCGCTTCTTCCTTGGTCACCACGCCGCGCTGCACCAGCCCTTGCAGGTTCTGGTCGAGGGTCTGCATGCCGACGTTCTGCCCGGTCTGGATCGCCGAATACATCTGGGCGATCTTGTTTTCGCGGATCAGGTTGCGGATGGCCGGGGTGCCGATCATGATCTCGTGCGCCGCCACGCGCCCGGAGCCGTCCTTGGTTTTCA
>CAZYHJ010000200.1:0-2611 GCA_964646645.1 uncultured Saprospiraceae bacterium
ATGTAGCCCCTGGAATAGTGCTCCATGTTCCTGCCACGAATTGCTCCCATTGATAATCTATAGCACCTGCACCTCCTACGACATCTGCATGCAAATTGGCACTGCCTCCATCGCAGAACACATCCAGGCTGGCAGATAGGTTAATAATCGGGTCTGGAACCACAATAATCTGTACTTCATTGCTTATGCTCTGACATCCGGTTCCCTGGGTAACCATCAATCGATAGGTATAAGTACCTTCTGTTAATATAGGTGAGGTAAAGGCATCCGCGTTGGCAAGGGCTATATCAGACCACAAACCTCCGATTTCCTGTTGCCATTGATATACGTTGCTTCCTACTCCTCCGGTGACCGTTGAGCTAAGCTCTGCAATACCTCCATCACAAATGTCATTGGCAGATGCTGAAATCACAACAACAGGATCAGGAATGATCTCCACTTCTGCTACTGAACTGCTTATTACATCGCATCCGGTACCAGTAGCGGATACAACAACTCTATACCATGTGATTCCTGCCTGGGTGGTGAGAGGACTATATTGTGTCGTATTGGCACCACTAATATTTGACCAGGCATAAGGTGCATTTGTTGCACTGGACTGCCACTGATAAGAAATCAGACCGGTTCCCTGCTGCACCTCTGTACTGAGTATTTCGCTCGCCCCTATACAACCATCAAATCCCACCGGCTGTAATGTTATCTCCAAATCCGGAACGATCACCACCTGAGCAGTATCGCTGATGACTAAATCACAACCGACGCCATCTGCATCAATGATGACTCTATACCATGTCGTCCCTGCGGTTCCACTGGGTGGTGTATACGTGGCATTATTTGCACCGGCAACATCCACAAAAGAAGCTGATAAACCACTAGCACTTGACTGCCATTGATAACTATAGGTACCAAGTCCACCACTGATCACCACTTCCAGCTCCTCATTGCCACCAATACATTCGATAATCGAAGCAGGTTCGCCAGTAACATCAATATCTTCCACCACCGTCACCGTCATGATATCAGAATATGGCTGTGCACATCCACCAGTAGGATCAATGATCCGTACCCGGTAGTACAAGGTGCCGGGAACATTTGTTGGAGCGTTGTAATTCAAACTTGTCTCCCCGTTGATATCTGACCATGGGCCTCCCAGGCCGGAGCTCACTTCCCATTGTAATTCAAGTTGACTGGATCCTCCGGTAACAACAGAAGTCAATGGAGCTGAACCATCCACACATACATTGGTGATCAAGGGATCTACAACAATCACGGCATCAGGTCTGACGCGTACGAATATGACCTTAGATATTGGTTGCGCACATCCGGAGAACGGATCTGTCACTACAACCCGATAAAAATGAGTGCCTACAGTAGCCGGGCTTACATTTAAGGTTATGGTATTCGGTGCTCCAATATTGGCCCATCCTGAAAGACTATCCAGGCTGTGCTGCCATTGATACGAAGCAGTGGACGAACCACCGGAAAATGCAGCTGTAAGATCTGCATTACCTCCAATACAAATTTCGGTACTATCAGGAGAAACGGAAATTAATGCATCCGGATTCACCAAAACTGTAGCGACCTGCGATACTACATTCGCACAACCTACACCGGTTACATTCACCAGCACCCTGTAATACATTGTACCTGCTGTTGTGCTTGCCGGTTGATAGGATGATAACGTCGCTCCGGAAATGTCTGCAAATCCGGCTGAGAAATTAGATATGCTCGACTGCCATTGATAGGTGATTGATCCTGTACCTCCTGAAATATTGACCACCAAAGTCTCCGTACCTCCAATACACTCTTCAATATTCTGGGGTTGAGCAACGATTTCAAGGTCATCCACGACGGTAATGGTCACCGGTGCGCTGTATACATCTTCACAACCATTGGAATTTGAATACACGTAGACACGATACTGTTGCGTCTGAGTCAATGCCCCGGTAGTGTATTGCGCGGCTGTCGCTCCGGAAATGGCCAACCATCCGCTGCCATTGAATTGTTCCCACTGGTATTGAATATCAGGTGATCCGGTTGCCTGCACTTCAAGAATAATAGAACCGCCTTCGCAAATCGTTTGACCAACAGGCTGGGTAGATATTGAGATATCAGGGAATACATTGACTACCACCGTATTGCTAAATATATCCTCACAACCATTTTCTGCAGCGGATACGTATACCCGGTACCAGGTGGTAACATTCAATGGATCCGAAGTAAATCCTGAAGTGGTGCCACCTGTTTCACTTACATTCTGCCAAACGCCGGCAGCCGTACTGTCCTGCCATTGATATTGAATATTGGGTGAACCGCTGGCTAATATGGAGAGATCCCAGGTGCCACCGGTACAAACTGATCCTCCTGTCGGTTGTCCTGAAATAGAAATATCCGGGAACACCGTGACCGTCACTTCATTGGAATAAATATCCTCACATCCACTTTGTGTTGCAAACACAAATACACGATAATTTGTGGTTCCGGTTATGGCGCCTGTATTATAGGTTGAAGCATCTGTACCAACAACCACCCAGTTGTCTACATTATACGCCTGCCACTGATAATGAATATCAGGAGATCCACTGGCAGTCACAGATAATGTCAAATCACC
>CAZYHJ010000201.1:0-2586 GCA_964646645.1 uncultured Saprospiraceae bacterium
CCCTTCGATCAGGCACACGATGTCCCGGTCGGCCGCGGCCTTGCCCCACACATCGGTGCCGCGAATTCCGGCAGTGACCGTGGCGACGCTGATGCTCACTTCGCGCCGCCGCGCCTTCGCAAGGACGTCGGTGGTATAGCGAAAGGCGCCGGCGAGCACGTTCATGGGCGAGGCGAACACGTTGTCCTTGCGCATCTGCACGGCCGCGAGCCTGAGCTGCGCGTTCTCGCCCAGTTTCACGGCGCTGCCCTCGGCGAGCTTGACGAGGAGGCGCGCGTTCGCGCCGGTGCGCAGGTCGTCGTTCGACTGCAGTGTCATCCCCGGGCTGAGCGGCACCCGCAGCCCGTCGCGCTCCACCCAAGCGGGCATCTGCACCGCCTCCACGACCGCAGGCGGCGGCAGGGCGCGCCCGGGCTCGTCCGCGGCGTGCGCAGCGACGGCGGCGAGCGCCGCGACGGCGATCAGGGTCAGGCGTTTCATGCGTGCTTCCTCCTCCCACGGCGGTCCGGCGATTCTACGCAGCGCGGTTCCGGCCGGATGAGCGCGGGACGGAACTAGTGCACAGCTATAATTCCGCCCTTTCCGAGAGCCAAGATAGCCGCAATGGAGCCGGTTTACCACCCGGGGACGGTCGAGCGCGCAGCGCAGGCGCACTGGAACGACACGCACGCCTTTCGCGCCGTCGAGATCGCGGGCAAGCCCAAGTACTACTGCCTGTCGATGTTCCCCTACCCGTCCGGGAAGCTCCACATGGGGCACGTGCGCAACTACACGATCGGCGACGTGCTCACGCGCTACTACCGGATGCGCGGCTACAACGTGCTGCAGCCGATGGGCTGGGACGCGTTCGGCCTGCCGGCCGAGAACGCGGCGATGGCGAACGGCGTGCCGCCGGCGCAGTGGACCTACGACAATATCGCCTACATGAAGGGGCAGCTCCAGTCGCTCGGCTTCGCGATCGACTGGGAGCGCGAGCTCGCCACCTGCAAGCCCGACTACTACCGCTGGAACCAGTGGCTGTTCCTGCGCATGCTCGAAAGAGGGATCGCCTACAAGCACACCGGCGTGGTGAACTGGGACCCGGTCGACCAGACGGTGCTCGCCAACGAGCAGGTGATCGACGGCCGCGGCTGGCGCACCGGCGCGGTGGTCGAGAAGCGCGAGATCCCGATGTACTACCTCCGCATCACGCAGTACGCGGAGGAACTGCTCGGGGATCTCGACAAGCTCTCCGGCTGGCCCGAGCGCGTGAAGCTGATGCAGGCGAACTGGATCGGGCGCAGCGAGGGGGTGAACTTCGGCTTCCCCTACGAGCTCGACGGCGAGAAGAAGCTGATGCGCGTGTTTACCACGCGCGCCGACACGATCATGGGCGTGACGTTCAACGCGATCGCCGCCGAGCATCCGCTCGCGACCCGGCTCGCGCGCGACGACGCGAAGCTCGCGGCCTTCATCGCCGAGTGCAAGGCCGGCTCGGTCATGGAGGCCGACCTCGCGACGATGGAGAAGAAGGGCATGCCGACCGGCTTTTTCTGCACCCATCCGCTGACCGGCGCGCCGGTCGAGATCTGGGTCGGCAACTACGTGCTGATGGGCTACGGCGAGGGCGCCGTGATGGGCGTGCCGGCGCACGACGAGCGCGACTTCGCGTTCGCCAAGAAATACGGGCTCCCGATCAAGCAGGTGATCGCGCTCCCGGGCAAGGCCTACAGCACCGACGAATGGCAGGAGTGGTACGCGGACAAGGAGCACGGCACCTGCGTCCACTCGGGCAAGTACGACGGCCTCGACTACAAGGGCGCCACGGACGCGATCGCCGCCGACCTGAAGGCCAAGGGCCTGGGCGACAAGCAGGTGCAGTGGCGGCTGCGCGACTGGGGCATCTCGCGCCAGCGCTACTGGGGCACGCCGGTGCCGCTGGTGCACTGCCCCGCGTGCGGCGACGTGCCGGTGCCCGACGCGAGCCTTCCGGTCCTGCTGCCCGAGGATTGCGTCCCGGACGGCAGCGGCAATCCGCTCGCGAAGCGCGCCGCGTTCGTGAACACGCCTTGTCCCAAGTGCGGGCAGCCCGCGCGGCGCGAAACCGACACGATGGACACGTTCGTCGATTCGTCCTGGTACTTCAGCCGGTTCGCCAGCGCGGACGCCGACCGCGCGATGGTGGACGAGCGCGTGAACTACTGGCTGCCGGTCGACCAGTACATCGGCGGCATCGAGCACGCCATCCTGCACCTCCTGTATGCGCGCTTCTGGTCGAAGGTGATGCGCGACCTCGGACTGGTGTCGTTCGACGAGCCGTTCGCGAACCTCCTCACCCAGGGCATGGTGCTGAACGACATCTTCCAGCGCAAGGGCGAGAAGGGCGGCATCACCTACTACGCGCCCGAGGAAGTCGAGGTGCAGCAGGACGCCGCGGGGAAGGTCATCGGCGCCCGCGCGAAGGCCGACGGCCAGCCGGTCGAGTACGCCGGCATCGGCACGATGTCGAAGTCCAAGCGCAACGGCGTCGACCCGCAGGAACTGATCGAGAAGTACGGCGCCGACACCGCCCGGTTCTTCATCATCTTCACCAGCCCGCCGGAGCAG
>CAZYHJ010000202.1:0-2561 GCA_964646645.1 uncultured Saprospiraceae bacterium
CCCCACGATAGCGATGATGCGATGCCGTATAGGATGGATAACAAACTTGATCTCCCGATTCTTTGCCACAGATACTTCGACAGGCTCAGTACAAGTTTCACGGATTCACACGGATTTTCTTTTTGAGTTTCCGTGAAAATCCGTGAAATCGGTGGCTGAGGTTTTATTATTTCCCTGCTGCGCGGGCTCGCTCCAAAACCTTTTGCGCGTTCTTCAGCAACGGCATGTCAATCATCTTGCCGTCCAGCGCGTATGCGCCCTTGCCCTCTTTTTGACTCGACTCGAACGACTCGACGATTCGTTTTGCATACTCAATTGCCGAATCGGATGGAGTGAACGCCTCTTGCGCCACCTCGACCTGATTCGGGTGGATGATCTGTTTCCCGCTGAAGCCGAATCGCGCTCCCTCTTCTGCCTCGGCGCGTAAGCCCTCTTCATCTTTGAAATCAATAAAGACCATATCTATTGCCTGCAAGTCATTTGCCGCACATGCAGTGACGACTGCCTGACGCGCATATAAAACTTCTGTTCCTGCTTTGGTACGCACCGCGCCAACGGACGCGGCGAAATCCTCCCCGCCGAAGATGATGGCTTCGAGTCGTTTATCCGCTTCGGCGATCTCTTTCAAGTTCATGATTCCCTTCGCCGTTTCCACGCCCACCAGCAAACGGACGCTCCCGATGTTCAACTTGCTCGAAAGTTCATACGTCTCGATATGCTCGCTGACCCATTTCACTTGTTCGGCAGTTTCGACTTTGGGAACAACGATCGTATCGGGATTTGTCGCCAATGCCGCGACGAGATCGCGTTTCTCCAAGCCCGAACCAATCTGGTTGATGCGAATGCACCGCTCAGACTTGCCGAAGTCCAATTCCCTCATCGCCCCTGCAATGACTTCCCGCGCTTCGGTCTTTTTGTTCGCCGCCACGCCGTCTTCCATGTCCATGCAAATGGAATCGACTCCAAGCGTGGTGGCTTTTTGAATCTTGCGGCGGTCGTCGCCGGGCATGTAAAGTAACGCGCGTCGTGAGTGCATGATGCTCCTTCAGGGATTGATTTTTGTTAACTTGTTATTTATTAGGTCTAATTCGTACTTTCGAGTCTTCAATTGTCCTTGCTCAAGTATTACTGCGTCCAGGGCAATCTTTGTTTCGTCTATCCACTCATTTACTCGCAATTCACCTTGATAATCGGTTATCAGTTCAGTTATTTCCGTTGTATCCTTTTCCCACAAGAAAATTGATGTTATGAAATCGTCATTACCAAGATAACGACTGACGGAAAATACCAGCTTTTGACCATCTGGGGACCAGACGAACCCTCCACCTGTATTATATTTGGTGTCGAATTCAAAAGATCGTTCAGCACTGGTTTCTAGATCGCGAAGTTTCAACACGACAGGGGATTTGTCTGTCACGATGTATGCTAGTTGACTGTCATCCGGGGAAAACCCGTAAGAGTAGAATATCCAATCCTGTTTACCTTGTGGCAGTACTTCACGTACCTGACCTATTTCAAGATTGACACGATAGAGAACTATGCCTTGATGGAACGGTTCCCAATATCCATCAGTGTGCGGGTTCACGTCCACATAGACATACTTACCATCAATCGACCAATGCGCTGTTTGTACAAAATGGTCTGTATAGGGACCGATGAGCGATTCAGATGACAGGTTCCACTCCTTGGTTCTATCGGTTTTGATGATGATAATCGAATCGTATCCACAGATTGCTTCCGCCCATTGACCGTTGGGAGATAATCGAACCGCTTGCGCGGAGCCATAATAACAATTTGCACCTAGGTTGTCTTTTAGAAACTGCTGTGTCGCTGTTATCGCAGCTTGTAAGGGGGGAACTGTCATTGTGGGCGCATAGATCTCAGTCTGGCGGGCAGAATATGTTGCTAATGATATTTCGGTCCAAGGCCAAATCCCACAAGATGCCTCAGACAGCGGTCCTGTCGGTCCATATGCAATTAGACCAATTCGACTCCAGGTTTCTGTAGGCAACTCCGGAGGAATAATGAGATCGAAATTTACATATCCGTGGTCGTCCGTCATGATTTTGCTTGACTCTAGTTGAATGAACTCGTTCGTTTCATAATAAATAAAAATGGATATTGGATGATTTGGCGGTAGGCGAAAAGCCGATATATTGACCGATGAACCGAGACGCGCTTTCAGGGGAGACGCCTGACAAAAAGGGAATCCCCCAGAGGCCTGCTGGAGTTCATCAATAGTTGATGTGGGCTTTACCGAGGGTGTTAGAGTAATTATTGGGCCGAGAGTTTGTGTGCGTTGAGCTACCGTGACCGACTCGGTGGCGACAGGTGTTCCACATGCTGAAAGTAAGTTAAGCAGAAGAATAAGTAAAGTAATATTCTTTTTCATCGTTCATCCTTCCGCCTTCATCCTTTCTTGAGGAACATCGCCGTCCGTTCAAACTCGACCACAATTGTGCCGTCTGGTTTTTTGCCCCAGCATTTGATTCGCGCGATGCCCGCCTCAGGTCTCGACTTGGACTCGCGCTTCTCGATGATCTCGCTCTCGGCATAAATCG
>CAZYHJ010000203.1:0-2558 GCA_964646645.1 uncultured Saprospiraceae bacterium
CCTGCTCGCGCACGGCGTGCGCGCGGTCGCGGTGACGCTGGGCGCGAACGGCTGCGCGCTGCATCGCCCGGGCGCCCCCGCGCTCGTACTCGCCGCGCATCGCGTCGCGGTCGCGGACACGGTCGGCGCCGGCGACACTTTCACCGGCGCCCTGGCCGCCGCGCTCGCCCGCGGCGAGTCGCTCGAGCGCGGCGTGGCGTGGGCGAACGCCGCCGCGGCGCTCTCGGTCACGGGCCGCGGGGCGATCGGCGGGATGCCGGGGCGGGAGGCGGTCGAGGCGCTGCTTCGCTAGAAGACCCGCGGGCGCAGCCCCGCCGCGAACCACGCGATCATCGAGTACACGTCGTACACCGGCAGCCCGACCGCGTCGCGCAGCGCGGCCGCGTAAGGCGGCATGTTCGTGCACTCGAGCACGATCGCGCCGACGTCGGGGTTCGCGCGTGCGAGCCGCAGCCCGGCCTCGACGACGTCCTGGCGCGCGAGGTCGACGTCGAGGTCGTCCTTCTGCGCCTGGACGATCACGCGGAAGAACTCGCGCCCGTCCTCGGTGCCCTCGACCGGAACGTCCGTCGGCACACCCGCGGCCTCGAGGTGCGCGGGGGTCAGCGTCGAGCGGCTCACCGTGACCACGCCGACGCGCCGGCCCGGCGGCAGCGTCGCCTGCACCCACGGCACCTGCATCAGCGACGACGTCGCCACCGGCACCGCGACCGCCGCGGCGAGCTCGCGCTGGAACAGCGACAGGAAGCCGCAGTTCGTCGTGATCGCCTCGGCGCCGAGCGAGACCAGCTCGCGCGCCCCGTCGACGAACGCGTCGAGCAGCCCGTGCGCGCCGTCGAGCACGACACGGCTCGGGCTCGCGCCGCGCACCACCTTGTAGAGCACCGGGAACGGCCAGGTGCCGGCGTTGCCCATGTCGCCGGGGATGCGCGGAAAGCGCGCCTCGAGCATCAGGATGCCGAGCGGGGCGCCGTACACGGCCTTGCCGCCGCGCGCGATCCGACCGGGCTGGGGGAGGTTCATCGGGAGCGTCCTCGTCGTGCGCGAGCGCACCGTGCGCCCGCGCACAATGTACATAATCGGGCCTTCGCGCGGGCGACCGCGCCCGCCGGCACGCCCCGGCCGCGGGAAACAGAGGAGCAGACGACGGTGGACAAGATCAACGGTGCCGAAGCGGTCGTGCGGATGCTGCAGCTCAACGGCGTGAAGCACGTCTTCGGCCTGTGCGGCGACACCAGCCTGCCGCTGTACGACGCGTTCGCGCGCCTGGACCACGGCATCGACCACGTGCTCACGCGCGACGAGCGCAGCGCCGCGTACATGGCCGACGGCTACGCGCGCGTGACCGGAAGGGTCGGCGTGTGCGAAGGCCCGAGCGGCGGCGGCGCGACGTACCTGCTGCCGGGGCTCGTGGAGGCGAACGAGTCGTCGGTGGCGGTGCTCGGCATCACGTCGGACGTCGGCGTGGGCGCGCGCGGCAAGTACCCGCTGACCGAGCTCGACCAGCAGTCGCTGTACCGGCCGCTGACGAAGTGGAACGCCACCGTCGACCGCGCCGACCAGGTGCCGCGCGTGCTGCGCGGCGCGTTCCGCGCGGCGACCACCGGCAAGCCGGGGTCCGCGCACGTGTGCCTGCCGCACGACGTCCAGGAGCACGCGCTCGACGCCGCCGACGTCTGGGCGCAGCCCGGCCACGGCCGCTTCCCCGCGATGCGTTCGGCGCCCGACCCCGCCGACGTCGAGCGCGCCGCGCAGCGCCTGGCCGACGCGCGCAGCCCGGTCGTGCTGTGCGGCGGCGGCGTCGTGATCGCCGGCGCGTGCGACGTCCTCGATCGCCTCGCGACGCTGCTCGACGCCCCGGTGTGCACCACGGTCAGCGGCAAGGGCAGTCTCGCCGACACGCACCCGCTGAACGCCGGCGTGGTCGGCTCCAACGGCGGCGTGAAGGAGACGCGCGAGCTCCTCGCCGCGGCGGACCTGGTGCTGATCGTCGGCTGCCGCGCCGGGTCGACGTCGACCGAGAACTGGCGCGTTCCGGCGCGCAGCGCGACGATCGTCCACGTCGACAGCGACCCGATGGTCGTCTCTGCGAATTACCGCACCGACGTCGGCCTGGTCGGCGATGCGCTGCTCGCGCTGACCGCGCTCGAGGCCGCGACGCGCGAGCGCATCGCGCACCGCCCCGCGGCGTACGCGAGCGGCCGCGAGCGCGTGGCGAGCGCGCGCGCGGCGAAGCGGGTCCGCTTCGCGCCGCTTGCCGCGTCGCTGGACACGCCGATCCGGCCCGAGCGCGTCGTCGACGCGCTCAACCGCCTGCTGCCCGCGGACGCGATCGTGGTCGCCGACCCCGGCACGCCGTGCCCCTACTTCTCCGCGTACTTCGACGTCCGCACGCCGGGCCGCCACGTCATCACGAACCGCGCGCACGGCGCGCTGGGCTTCGCGATGCCCGCGGGCATCGGCGCGGCGTTCGGCCGGCCCGGCGCGACCGTGGTCTCGCTGATGGGCGACGGCAGCTTCGGCTTCACCTGCGGCGAGCTCGAGACCGCGGTGCGCCG
>CAZYHJ010000204.1:0-2557 GCA_964646645.1 uncultured Saprospiraceae bacterium
GCGCGTCTGGAACTCGCGCCCGTTCCACCGCATATCCACAGCGAAGCTTTCGCCCGCCAGGCCGCGCCCGATGTTGGCGCGCAGTTCATCGGCGAACGGGCCGACCATCAGGTCGTAGATGTGCGTGCCGACGAGCGAGCCCGCCTCCCGGCCGATGGAGCCGAGCCCGGCGCCCTCGAGCAGGACGACCTTTCCGTCTGGTTCGAAGACGGTGATGAAGACGGGCGCGTTGGTGAACACGGCCCTCAGGCGCTGCTCGGTCTCGCGGAGTTCGCGGTTCAGCTTGAGCGCGCGGATCGTCGGGCCGGCCTGCGCGACCAGCGAGCTCAGGAAGCCCAGTTCGGGCTCGTCGAAGGCGTGCTGCTCCGATCCGCAGAAGGTGATGGTCGCGTAGAGCTGCTCCTGGACGAACACCGGAAATGAGGCCATCGAGATGATGTGCGCGCGCTCGTAGAACGGGCGCAGTTCGTCGTTGACCAGCAGTTGCTCGGAGGCGTCGCTGACATCGGGGACGGCGTACGGCTGGCGCGTCCAGGCGACGTGCCGGGCGACCAGGAGGTCGCGTTCCACCGAATTCTCCGACTCCTGGCCCCGCCGGCCGCGTTCCGCGGTTTCGGTGTTCGAGTGCCGGCCGAGGTTCACGGAACGCTCGAGCACGCGTTCGATAGCCGGGTCGAACAGGAGAATGGCGACCCAGGCGAAGCCGCTTGCCCGGGACAAGGCGGTCGCCAGGGCCGAGAGCGGGTTCTCCGCGTGTTCGGCCTGGGTGAACGCTTCGGCGATGTCGCCGAGGACGCGCATTTGGCCCTGGAGCCGTTCCTGGCGCTCGCCGTCCAGCACGCTGGTCACGAGGTACGCCATCAACGGGCGGACCGTGCTGAGCATTTCCACCTGCTCCGGGCTCAGGCCGGTGGGCCAGTGCCCCCGGATGATGAGCATCTCAGAGTTGCTCTCGTCGCCAGGCAGCACGGCGGCGATGTGGGTCGCCGGCACGCCAGGCCCGAGGGGCAGGACTTCTTCCACCAGCCGGCCGGACACCGTGAGCAGGCGCACCGGTTCTTCCGGGTTCGCGGCTGCTTCGCGCCAGGCGTGCCAGTAGCCGCGCTGCTTGATCTCGTAGTCCGCTGGGTCATCGGTGCTGCCCAGGCGCACGAACGCCGGGTCGCCCCCGCGGATCACGTACGCTTCCTCCGCGCCGAGGAGGTCCCGGACGGCGGCGCACGCCGCGACCACCGTCTCTACGTCGGCCTGATTGGCCGGTGTCGCGGCAAGGCGTGAGAGCGCCCCGAGCGTCACGGACATTTCGCTGAGCCTGCCTTCCCCACTCGTCCCACCTTGAGTAACGGCAGAGGACGGGAGGATGTGCAGCCCTGGTGGGGCGCAAGAAGAGGCCCGCGTTGCCGCGGGCCTTTCGTGATGGTGGTTGGGGGCGGGGTTAGCCGCCGGCTGCAGGCTGAGGAGCGATGGTGGGTTGGACCTCGCCCCGCCGCCGGGCGGCGAAGGCTTCGTCTTCTCCGACCACGGCCGCTTCGCGCTGGGCCTGCTCCTGCTCGTAGGTCATCTTGTAGAGGTTCGCGTAGATGCCGTTCTTCACGAGCAGCTCGTCGTGGCTGCCGATTTCGGCGATCTGGCCCTTATCCAGCACGACGATGCGGCTCGCTTCGCGGATCGTCGAAAGGCGGTGCGCGATGACGAACGAGGTCCGGTCTTTCAGCAGTTCCCGCAGGGCCCGCTGGATGATGACTTCGGTCTGGGTGTCGACGTATGCCGTCGCCTCATCGAGGACCAGGATGCGCGGCGAGGCGAGGATGGCGCGCGCGAAGCTGATGAGCTGCCGCTGGCCGACGGAGAGGTTCTGGCCGCGCTGCTGAAGCACGGTGTCGTAGCCCTTCTCCAGCCGCGTGATGAACTCATCCGCGCCGACGGCCTGCGCGGCCGCTTCCACCTGCTCGTCTGTCGCTTCCGGACGGCCGTAGGCGATGTTCTCGCGCACGGTGCCGCTGAAGAGATAGGGGTTCTGGAGGACGACGCCCATGTGCCGCGTGAGCGACCGGCGCTTCACATCGCGGATGTCGTGGCCGTCGACTTTGATCGCCCCGCTGGTGACTTCGTAGCCCCGGCTGATGAGGGACGTGATCGTCGTCTTGCCGGCGCCCGTGGGCCCGACGAAGGCGATCGTCTCGCCCGGCTCCACATGGAGGGTGATGCCGCGAAGGATCGGCACGGTCTCCGTGTAGTGGAAGTGCACATCGTCGAAGTCGACGCGGCCTTCCACAGTCTCGAGTTCGATCGCGTCGGCTTTGTCCTTGATCCGCGGCTCGGTGTCGAGCACTTCAAAGATGCGCTCGCCGCCGGCCATCGCGCGCTGCAGCATCGTGTACTGCAAGACGAGGTCCCGGATCGGGTCGAAGAACCGGCCCACGTAGAGCATGAAGCTGACGAGGACCGCGAAGAGCGTGGCGACGTCGACCGCGCCCTCGGCGTTCAGGGCCCGGAGGCCGCCGACGATGAGGACTGCCGCCGTGGCGATGGCCACGGCCAGTTCGATGACGGGCAT
>CAZYHJ010000205.1:0-1997 GCA_964646645.1 uncultured Saprospiraceae bacterium
CCCCGTCATTTCGCGGAGGTTTTTTACATCTGTTGCTGATATTGTGCTCATTCAATTATTCGATTTTGGATCATGTGTGTTTCTGCCGGCAAAGCCTGATATTTGGCTTTAGGCCTTCGCTGCTTCTTCAGTATGCTCTTCTTTTTCCTTACCACGTTCTGCCAGACCTTCTTTGATGGCGTTGGTTAGGTATCCGGTGATGTAGGAAATGGATTTTGATGCGTCATCATTGGCAGGGATTGGGAAATCCACCAGGTTAGGATCCGCATTGGTATCCACCATCGCGAAGGTCTTGATGCCTAACTTCTTTGCTTCAGCCAGTGCCAGGTGTTCGCGACCGATATCTACGATAAAGACAGCGTGAGGCAAACGATTGATCTCGGAGATACCACCCAGTACCTTGTTGAGTTTATTCATCTCACGGGTCAGCGTCAACCTTTCCTTCTTTGTGGTGCTGGCGAGCGTGCCATCGGTGAGCATTTGCTCGAGGTTGTTCATTTTCTTGACAGAGCGACGGATCGTAGCGAAGTTGGTCATCATCCCTCCCAACCAACGATCGGTCACATAGGGCATGTTGATCGACTTGGCATTGGCGGCGATGATTTCGCGTGCTTGCTTTTTGGTCGCTACGAACAGTACTTTCTTTCCGGAACGGGCCATTGACTTGAGCGCCAGGGCGGCCTTTTCGAGGCATTCTGAAGTACGGTTGAGGTCGATGATATGGATGCCTTTGCGTTCCATGAAAATGTACTGGCGCATTTTTGGATTCCATTTGCTGCGCATATGGCCAAAGTGTACACCGGCTTCCAATAACTCCTGATATGATGGTTTATCCATGATGGATGTGTTGTAATTTTTGTGATTAAATAGCGATTAACGTTTAGAGAACTGGAAGCTCTTGCGTGCTTTAGGCTTACCATATTTCTTACGTTCCACCACGCGGGCATCTCTGGTGAGATACTTCTTGATCTTGAGTGGTGAGCGGTGATCGGCATTGACCTTGATCAGGGCGCGGGAGATGGCGAGACGGATGGCTTCTGACTGGCCACGGAATCCACCGCCATTGACGTTGACCTTGATATCGTATTGGTTCAATACATCCAGTTCCTGCAGTGGCGCGATGACGTGTGCGCTGATGTGCAGTTGGGGGAAGTATTCTTTATACTCACGGCCGTTGATTTTGATCTTGCCGGTGCCATTGGACAGGTATACCCTGGCTACTGAAGCTTTACGGCGTCCGATCGCATTGATTGTCTCCATAAACTATTGTTGGACTGAAATTGACGATTGAATGATTAAACGAGGGGTTCTGGTTTCTGTGCGGCGTGTGGGTGTTCGGCGCCGGCGTAAACGAACAGTTTCTTGATCATGGCGTTGCCGAGTTTGGTCTTAGGCAACATGCCTTTGACTGCGATCTCGATCAGGCGTTCTGGTCTGCGGGCGCGGATCTCCGCGGCGGTGAGTTCTTTCAGACCGCCGGGGTAGCCGGAGTAGTTCTGATAGATTTTTACGTTTTCCTTATTGCCGGAGAGTCTGACTTTGTCGGCGTTGATGACGACGACGTAGTCGCCGGTGTCGACGTGTGGGGTGTATTCCGGGTGGTGTTTGCCACGGAGGACGGTCGCGATGCGGGTGCTGATGCGGCCGAGGGTTTCTCCGTCAGCGTTGACGACGAACCACTTACGGTTGACTTCTTCGTTTTTGACGGACCGGGTTTTATAGCTTAAAGTATTCACAGCAATAAGATTTTAATGAATTTGTATTGGGCCGCTTTTTCGTAGCGGGACGCAAAGGTAGGTTTTTGGGAAGCAGATTACCAAGGATTTGGGAAAGATTTCCGAAAAGAAATTGTGTAAAGGGCTGATTTTCAGGTAAAATTTTGCACAAAAAGTTAAAAGATTCTCGCGCAGAGACGCAGAGACGCAGGTTGGATGTTCCATATTTCTCGCGCAGAGACGCAGAGACGCAGGTTGGATGTTCCATATTTCTCGCGCAGA
>CAZYHJ010000205.1:2097-2532 GCA_964646645.1 uncultured Saprospiraceae bacterium
GACGCAGAGACGCAGGTTTGACCCATCAGTTTCCTCGCGCAGAGACGCAGAGACGCAGGATGATATTTACTAAAAAAATGGATTTGCTGGTCACAACTTGAGTTCTCAATACACTTGTATTTATCGGTGATCAGATAAAGTCAAAACTTCCTTTAACATGCATGAAAATGAGCTATCAGGTATCATCATTGATATCTGTTATGAAATCCATTCTACTCTTGGGCCTGGGCTGCTTGAATCGGTTTATGAAGAAATACTGTGTTTCGAATTAGCAGAACGAGGTATTCCATTTGAAAGGCAGAAACCAATGCCAGTGTTGTGGAAATCAATAAAAATGGATGTTGGCTTTCGCGCAGATGTAATTGTTGATCGAAAGGTGCTGGTGGAAATAAAATCGGTTGAAAGTATTGCAAAAGTTCATCCGAAAATAACACT